>JAEORS010000041.1:0-11861 GCA_016840795.1 Candidatus Thorarchaeota archaeon
CGCGATTGCAGTCGGAAATCCATTGGGACTGGGTACTACCGTCACGTTTGGGATGGTAAGTGGCGTAGACAGAACAATCCAGGGCCAGAATCAGTTTCTAGAGGGACTCATACAGACGAGTGCAGAGATAAACCCAGGCAATAGTGGAGGAGCTCTTGTGGATTCTTCTGGCAAGCTCATCGGTGTACCTACGGCGATGATTCCCTTTAGTCAAGGCATAGGATTCGCGATTGCAGTGAATGGAGTAAAAGCTGTCTTCAACGAACTCGTGGAAACAGGCACAGTAAGAACGCCTTGGATGGGTGTGATGGGCGTCACTTTGAGCAAAGGAATGGCAGCCCACTACAGACTTAGTGCCGAGGAGGGGGCACTTCTAGTTCAAGTTCCAAGAGGACCCTCATCACAAGCAGGACTAAAGGCGGGCGATGTCATAGTGGCCATTGACGACGAAGATATCAAGGGCATGGAGGATCTCCGGAAGAAGATTCTGGGTAAGCGAGTGGGTGAGAAGCTCCGTGTTAGATTCGTACGTCGGACGGAGATATTCGAGGTTTGGATCCAGCTGGCTGCAGCAGGCTGATTTCCGATTAGAAGGCAACAACGACCAGCATAACTCCAACCACGGTAGCCAACACGCCGACTGCTGCCAAGGTGGTTAATCGCTCTTTCAGATAGAAGACTGAGATTGGAACAGCAAAGAGTGGAGAAGTAGAACCAATAACAGCACCCATGGCGGCCCCGATTAGTTTGACCATCCACACGTAGAGAAGAGACCCGATAGCCATACCGAACAGACCTGTTACAGCAACAATTTTCGTAGCACGTGCGGTGGGCATCGGCATTCCTTGATGTCGTGCCACAAAGAACAAGGGAACGAACTCAGCAGAGCCAAGGACGACTCTTACAAAGTTGGCGTCAACTGGATCCACAGCAGTGACACCAATGTCAAGGAAGACTGTTGCACTGGCGAACATCACCATGGTTAGAAATGCCAGAGCTATTCCAAATGGATCAAGCCGGGCTGACGCTTCATCTTCATGAGCCTTGTTCTGCTCACGCGAAATCAGAATGAGGCCTCCTACAGTAATCACAATCCCGATTAGTCTCAAAGGAACAAGAACATCCCCCAGAAAGACTATCGCCAAGAAATAGGTGAGAATCGGAAATGACATTGCAATGGGAAAGGCATAGGATACTCCAATTCTCTCTTGACTCATCAGGTAGATTGTGTCTCCAATAACTGCCCCAAGGGAGATGGATAGGGCGAGATAGATCAGAGATTCAACAGGAACGAAGAACGGGGACGCTCTGAATGGCAGTACGACGACAACGGACATGAATGCAAGTGCCACCCACATCTTGATTGAGCTTATCGCCAACGGACGTATCTCTTTGCTCTGAGACCTGTACACTACAACTGAGATTGCCCACATTGCAGAAGCGAGAAATCCCACTGTCGTGCCAAGAACCAGCTCCGGTGTGACCTGCATAGACTTTGAGCGAAAACTTGGTACCTAAGACACTATCGGTAACCACCATGCCTTCAGTTCGACACAGTTTCCAGGTATTCCGTGGCCTGCTTTGAACCCTTAAGGAACACGATTGTCTTGCTGTCAGCATTCTCACTCAAGATCCTGTCTACTATAGGTCTCGTCCTTGAGGGATACCCCCATATCCACCGCAGGAAATCAAGATCGATCTTCTCTGTGCATCCTTCAGCGAGCTCGGGCCGTACTTTCCCATGGTGAGTGATACGTCTCTTGAAGATTCTCCAAAACGAGACTCTTCTCGGCACATCAAGGAATATCGCGGCATCAGCTCGCTCAATCCTCATCTCTAGGGTCTTTGAGTAGTTGCCGTCCATCACCCATTCGCTTCCAGAAATCAGTGACGCCACTACTTCACGCCATTCCTCTTTTGGCGTTTCAACCCAATTTGGCTTCCAGTAATAATGGTCAAGGCAAATCCAGGGAAGACCAAGACGTTGAGCAAGCGTCCTTGCGAATGTGGACTTCCCTGAGCCACTTGGGCCAAGGACTAGGATGCGCTTCATTGTTCCTTTTCCCCGTTTAGCGAATTGATAAGGATTGGGGAGAAGCAGCCTAGATTTGCAGGGTTGCGGAGCCTTCGTGGTAGACTCTCATCCCATGACCCCGAAGGGATCCAACCAGAGTAATGTTCCCACGCTGAGCAAACTTGACTGCTGCATCAGTCGCTACAGCTGCAGATGCCAGCAGCGGAATCGAGGCCCAGGCGCACTTGCTCACTATGTCTGCTGTAAGACGCCCAGTCGTCAACATGAAAGACGACTCAAGGTCGAAACCACTCCTTACGGCCAGACCAATGCACTTGTCCGCAGCTGTGTGTCGACCAAGGTCTTCGACAATAGAGTGCTTCTGCTTCGACATGTCCATCAATAGTGCTGCATGAGTGGCCCCGGTCTTCCTCCTAATCTCCTGAGAGGTTCTGATCAACTTCACAGCATTGAACAGATTGCCAATTCGGATTGATAGTTCAGAATCGAGTCTTGGTATCCCGGATGCAGTTCTCAATTGCTGTAGGATTTCAGGGGCCGAGCACTCCGTGGTCACAACTCGTCTTACATGTACAGGCCGAACTCGTGACCCAATGGAAGATCCTTCTCTTGGTATCACTGTACAAACGTTATTCGCGTACTTGATGCCGGCAATATCCTCTTCAGATGAGAGAATCCCCGAAGATAGTAGATAGCCAAGCGCAAGCTCTTCCTCAAAACCAGGACTGCACACAAATGCGGCGATGAACTCCTTTCCAAGCCTGAGCTCAAGCGCGGTTTCGACTGCAATCGCGTCATCCTCATTCCTGAACTCGTTCTTCTCAAGCTTCTGGGTGGGCAATATCCGGTATGGCCGCAATCAGAATCCTCCTCAAATCAATAGAAGCCTGCGCATCCGTGGATTCACGTAGATAAAACAAGCTGGGTCAACATTGTGAAAGACTAGTAACGAGCTTTCTCCCAACACTCTTTCAGAACGTAGTAACCATTCGTGACAACTCCACGGTAATCATCTGAGCTTCTAAACTGCGATAGGAATAGACGCCAGCCGGCCTCGTAGAAGCCTCTATAGTGTTCTTCAAGGGTCTCATAACCTAAGGCCTTCAGTACGTCAGTGACTCTTGTACGGTTCCAAGTCCAGACCTCCATGGGATTGTCGTGTGTCTGTGTTATCAACCGAACCGGAGAGGGGGCGACCCTCCAAGTCATGTATCTAATCAAAGACCAATAGTCAAACCCAGCGCGGTCAAGTGTTCTCATGGGTACCGTGCTCAAGAAATCTCCCAGGTCCAAGAGGTTCTGCAAATCATGTTCCCTTATCTCGTCAGGAGAGGGCGCATACGAGAAGTGAGGGTGGCCGTATAAGGGCTGAATATCATCTAACCTCGGTGGCGAGAATCTCTCTTGCTTTAGGGCATCGTTCAACAGGACTATCTGGGACCTGGGAAGGTGCAGGGGTTCAGGTTCTCTCTCGTAGAAAGTCGTTTCGAAAGTTCTGGAAAGCTCCATCGAGGCAGCGAAAGGGTCTTCTTCAGATGCGAATAGCCCTTCATCATCAGTCAGATGAACGTGTATGTCAACATCGCTCAAGACAGGGACATAGTCGATTGGAGATTCCCACTCTTTGATTGAGGAGCCCTTGGCGTATGCAAAATCAAGCCGTTCTCCCTGGCTCTCTCGAAGCACCTCTGACCAAACCTGAAGGCATACACGAACATCGTGCCTTGCGCTCTTGTGAAGCTTGGAGAAGTCGTCCATATGTCGGACAATTCACAATTAAAGAAAACACTTCCGACATGCTGCTCTTGGGCGGAGCCATACCCTTAATTGAGGGGTGTCGCTCAGGCGAGTAATTTCCCTACAGAGGCGCAGTCATCAATGACAAGAATTGAAGGCCAGCAGATCTCTGACACAGCAGGGGCATCTATGCCCGGCCCCTACAAGATTGTTGGCGCCACTAGTCTTGGGATATTCCTTGGCGCTCTTGATTCCTCGATTGTCAATGTATCACTTGTCACTATGGCGGGAAGTCTAGGAGCAACAATGACCGAGATTCAATGGGTGGTCTTGTCCTATCTTCTAATCATCACATCCTTCATGCCCCTGATGGGTAAGTTGGGAGACAGATATGGTAATACACGAGTCTTCCAAGCAGGAATGCTAGTCTTCATCACAGGGTCTCTCCTTTGCGCCTTGAGTCCGGGCCTGATTGTCCTTGTGTCTTCGAGAGTGTTTCAAGCACTTGGTGCCAGCATGATGACTGCAAATGGGTTGGCACTAGTCACGTACTTCACGACCCCTCACAATCGGGGTCGCGCTATTGGATTGAACTCAATTGTATTGGCTGCCGCGCTGGGTTTCGGTCCTGTAATAGGTGGGATACTCAGCCAATATTTTGGATGGCAGAGTATATTCCTCATCAATCTCCCAATCGGCCTTCTCGGGTTCATAGTTGTGCAGAAGACGGTTCCAGAAACTGAACTCGTGAAAGAAACGACATTTGATACTATCGGCGCCATGCTCTTCTTCACCTTTCTTTTCGCTTTGATCTATTTCGTTTCGGTGGTGACCACGACGGATCTGGCAGTGTCGATGGTTTGGGTGTCAATCATCGCCATCTCTTTTGTGGCGTTTGTAATCAGGGAGAAGAGGTTCTCGGTCCCAATCGTGCCAGCTGGTCTCCTTGCAGATAGACGCATATCTTCCAGCATTTTCTCAGCATTACTGGCTTACATGGCAATAGTCCCGTTAAGCTTCTTGTTTCCTTTCTTCCTTCAGGAAGAGTTGGGGCTCACCCAATCTGTGACTGGTCTTGTTCTCACTGCGCATCCAATAGTGATCTCGGTAGTAGGACCCTTTGCTGGTTTTATGTCAGAGAGAGTCAGAGCAAAGTATCAGACTGTACTTGGACTTGTAGCGCAGCTTGTGGGGCTGTTGTTTATAGGGCTGTCAGTTCCAAACATCCCACTGATAATCATCGGGATTGCCATAATGGGTTTTGGACTATCAACTTTCTCAGTGGCAAATGGGAACTTCATCATGACATCGGCACCACGTGAATACATGGGTGTGATTAGTGCACTAACGAACATTGCGAGGACTACTGGCTTTTCTGTGGGCACCGCGATGGTCACGACCGTCTTCCAAGTATATCGCACCACTGCACCCTACACACAGTCATTTCAATGGACGATATGGACATTCTGTTTCCTAGCTCTTCTGGCAGGAATCATCTCCGCTTTTCGCGGCCTGAGTCCTGCAGAGAAAGAGAGTCCAATCCTAAATGAATCATAGGCCAAAGGCCTCTGCAATAGTCAGCACTCGTCTGCGAAAGTCGGGGTGGCTGGTGGCCAGCAAGTTCATGCCCACCTCGCTATCAAACATCAGCTTCTTAGGATTCTCTCGCAGAATCCGTAGGAGGTCCTCCAGTTCTTCAGTTGACAGCCTACGGTTTCCATCATAGTCCACAGTGCGCCAGTCTACAGTACTAGGCTCTTTCTTGTCTGCTGAAACCTCCTCTTTCTTCGGACGTTTCTCGTCAATCACAGCCATTGCAGGTTCAACGGCCTTCTTGATTTGGGCATCAGACAAATCGAGGCCGTAGACTTCTCGCATGTGTCTGAGCCGAGTGGACAGAAACACCCATGGAGCCACCTCTCTGGCGTTATTCTCATCGATTCCATCAAGTGGGTAACGCTCAATCATCCGTAGCAGTTCTTTCTTTGTGATGGCACCGCTACGTTCTGGATTGAGAGACTCAAGCCATCGGATCTCGTCGATGAGCGCCGTGACAGCTTCGGACCTCTGGCCAAGCCGGACTAGTCCATTTATAGTTGGTTCAACTCCCACCATCTCTGCTGCATGGTAGTCGGACAAGAGCTCAGCCTCTTGAGAGGCCTTCTGCATTACATACTGAGTGATAACGGATAGAAATCGAGAGAAGCCAAAGAACACCAGAAGCATCCCTATTCTGATTCCTGCTTTAACCGGGTCTCCATCCTGAAACAGGGCGTTGGTGACCCCCATCACTATACGCAGGTAGATATAGAGATAGATTGTGTCAACAAAGAAAGCAGGCATTCTAGCAAAAATCTGGACTACCGAATCATGGTTGGATATGTGGCCAACCTCATGAGCCAATATCGCCTTCACTTCTTCGGGCTGGAGAATGTCAAGTATGTTGCTGTGTACCGCCACGGTTGAGCCCAGTCCTGGGAGGCTGAATGTGAATGCGTTTGGAATGGGTGATTTCATCAGATAGATGGTCCGCACTGAGACCCTGCACTTCTCCGCCACTTCTTGAGTCCACTGAACAATCTCGTTTCTAGAGTACTGAAGCGGCCATTCCTCGGGGCTTTTAAACTCTGGATACAAACGAATCAATTCTGGGTTTCGCTGCATAGCAATGGCTACATAGTACACCATCAGCAGCTGCAGGACACAGATTGCGGCAAACAGGGACGCGGAAGTTATGGGGTTGGTCTGGCTCAAGTCGATGCCGACGACAAATGGGTTCCCCTCATCCACATAAAGAATCGAAACGAAAAGAATCTGCACGGCATCTAATATCAAGAATAAGTAGATTGCCAGCCATTTCCGCTTCTTGATTTGTTCGATTGATTCTGACATTTGTCCCTAGCCTTCTATCACGTTTCAGTGTAGCACCGTGAGAGGGAGGGTCGTTTTAACTCTTGGGACAAGTGCGCTTATGATTTCGAAGAGAGTCTTTTGCCCAACTGCCTTGACTCAGATGCCGCATGCAAGAATATCTCTGCGACATTCAAGCCAGTCTTTGCACTGGCGTCGAAGTACTCAAGCGTCAGGATGTCTGCAAGTCGTCTCGCCTCCTCGGTAGTAACTTGGATGCTTTCTTCCAAGTCAGCTTTGTTTCCGACGAGCGAGCCACTAGGAAACAGGTGGTCCGGAATATTGACATTCTTGGTAAGCGACCCATGCCATTCCGGAATCAGGTCAAAAGTGGAACGATCAGTCTTATCGAAGACTAGAATCATGTGGTGAGCACCGGCAAAGAACCGGCTTCTAAGACCTGAGAAGGTTTCCTGTCCGCCAATGTCCACGACCGTCAGCACAACTGAGGCATCAGGAAAACTGAACGTCGTTGCCTTCATATCTAGACCCACAGTGGCGGTATAGTTCTCTGAGAACTCTCCAATTTGGTGTCTTCTGATCAGAGAGCTCTTTCCTACGTTGGGTGGTCCGAGAACCACGGCCTTGTAGACCTCAGTTGCCAGAATGAACACCATCCAATACAGCGAGTGGTATTCGTGATATGTTGCTTTTCAGGGTTAAGGCGATGTATTCTATCTGAACAAATCAATGAATCCCAGAAACATCTCGGTGTGCCTACAGAATCCTTTTTGAGGCCATCGCGTGGAGGTTGGCTCGCCATGGTAGACCTCAAAGACATTAGAAGCAGGACCAAATCTGCAGCTGAATACATGGAAGGCATGAAAGACAAGCATCGTGATTCATTTTATGAAGTGTATCAAGGATACGAGCTTGACCCAGTGAGTACCGAAGAGCTGAGAGGTCTGACTGACGGCCTTACCTTGGTCGTTATGAGTGCGGGCTGGTGTACGGACTGCAGGAACGCAATTCCTGTTCTGGCGCACCTGGAGAAGCAAATAGGGTTAGAGGTCCGGGTCTTCGGAAATGTCAAGACGGCCCCTCTGGATCCCGAACACCAGTGGAGAATCCCGCCCTCGCCACCAGAGATAGAGGAATGGGGAGCGACCGCAATCCCATGGATTGAGATCTTCGATGCAGAAGGAAAGAGAATCGCCACTATCATCGAGAAAGCAACGGTGAAGCCTACACTGGAGGCAGAGCTCGTTCATGTCCTGAGAGAGGCAAGAGCGTAGAAATAAAAGCAAGCCTGAGCTGCAACGACAAGGCGCACGGAGGAAGTAGAGATGGACATTCCCATTCTAACGAATTTCATTGAAGGACTCAAGTTGTTCTGGGCTTCCCGACGGCTGAGATGGCTTACGATTCTCTTCATAATCGGTTCTTTTGTCATCTCTATCTTAGGCAGGATTGGTGTCACACTCATTGCAATCTATGGTCCTGGTGTTGTAGCCCCATTTCTCCCCATATTCATCTTCGTTGCAGGAGTCTGGCCTATCTACTTTCTCATAGCACTCTTCTTGGCACTGGTTGGTCTTCAGAGATTCTTGGCCAGTGACGAGTCATATCTCAAGTCATTCATTGGGGTCATTCCTTGGATGATAGTGAGCGGAGTTGTTCTCCTCCTCTTCATCCTCTTTGCAATGCCAGTCTTGGAACTCCTCATATTCGGAGTTGCGTTTGTGGGTTGGATTGCGTTCCAGGCATACTATAGCACCAGGACTAGTCTCAGATATGCAGATGTCGCCGCGACCACCGAGGTCAGGAGAATCGTCAAAGCGCTCATGGGATTTTCGAATCTCTTTTGCTACTTCGTAGTCGTAGTCACTTTGGGCTACGTTGCAGTGATTCAGGGTCTAGTCTTCACAAACGTCTGGCTTCTTCTTACCATTTTACCCGGGGCACTTCTGGTCATGGGCTTCAATTTCGTGAATGGACTCATTATGGTTCGCCACCGTGACAAGCCCACAATTGTCAATCTCTCACTGATTGGGCTGTTTATTTCTCTGTACTCTGCCTACTTCATCTACAATGCAGGCCAAGGTGCCGCACTGGGGCTTGATTTGGTGGGGATCACTGTTTCAATCTTCTTTCTCTTCTATACGATGAGTTCCTTGGGCCGTTCTTTGGCAAGCAGAGAGGACCTCGACACTAGATGGAAGATCTCTTCTGAAGTAGCTGTGACACTTACCTTCTTCTTGGCATCAGGATACTACTTCTCAGATGCTATTTTCCCAATCATGTTCGGTGCAGGCAGTGGAGGCGTCGGCGTCGACATAGGCGCGGTGTTTGGAGACCTGATTAAGCTCTATATCTTTCCGTGCGTCGCACTCGTAATGGCACTCATCTACATAAGACGTGTCGGAAGGGCACTGGAAGCCCCAGAGATTCCTGAGGAGATTCCGGCAGTTCCTGAAGAAGAGGTGGCAGAACCTGATGAAGAGCTTGAAGAACATCCTCCCGAAGCAGAGGACGTCGAAGAAGAAGTCGAGGAGGAGTTTCAAGCTCCTGAATCGCCTGACGAGGAGAGTCCAGAGGAAACTCACGACGACCCCATAGACAGCGACGAACAACCAGAGTGAGAAACCTGCCGGTTCACGATTATTCGAACGCCTAATAGAGCAACATAACTTCAAATACCTAGTCTGCGAAGTCCTAGCAATTAGCGAAAGTTAGGCATGTCCTTGTCGCGCGGCGATGTGTAAAAGCGCACATCATACAGTTCATCTGCATTTGTGCTGGATGGTTCATGACGTTCGGCGCAAGCTGAGCGCTAGGAATGCCACCTAGGAGAATTCCAAATGAATAATAGAAAGAACAACCTGCTTCTAGCTGCGTTTGTTGTGATCACACTCGTGTTGCCAGCACTCGCAGGTAGCAGCATTGGCACGCCAGTTGTTTCAGACTTCTACACACCAGCGTCTGAAGGGCCTTCTGTCGCCACTATAGAAGGACTGGCCTCCTACGTAGACGCGTGGGGTGGAGTCTACAACGCAATTGTGTCAGTGCAGAATCAGACACACTACTCCTACTCGCACCTTGATATCTTTGAGAACATCGTACAGGATCAGATGGACAACGAAGATGGTTATGTGAAACAGTCAGTGTTCACATTTACCGGTCTGAGTCCGTTCCCGAACGGAGCCGTGGGACCTCCCATGGCGATTGCGGAAATCAGCGTTTCCTCGATTATCGAGGTTCCTCTAAACCGAGATGCTACTTTCGGGACTGACCTGAGTACCAGTGAGGCAATAGCCATTGCTGAGGAGTTTGTGACAGAATATGAAACCGCGCTTGGGCTCGACATGGACAGATTGAACATCATCAAGACCAACTACACCTATTGGTTCGAGATTGCTGTTGCAGCCCCAATTCCAGTGGTTGTCACTCAATACATGATGACCTACGTGGATTTGCTGGATGCCACCCCTGGTGCAGCCGCTATGTCTGACTTCAGAGACAGATTGGCTAACATGGGTGGATTCATGGATCTCGCCGATTCGCCCGACTGGCCAGACCTAATGACTCAAGGAGTCGAGGCGTTTGTGCCATGTCACAGGATGGGCTATATGGGTGGATTTGGCTCCAGTTTCGTGGGCTCACTGCTAAGCTCTGAAGGCAAGCCCTATCACAGAGCTGACGCAAGCCACGTGGACATAGTCGAAGAAGTCCAGTTTGGTGTCGTTGCGGAAGTCGGCTTTGGTGCACCGGGAACAGTCACGGAGGCAGCCGGCAACGAGACCTACTCGCTCAAGCAGGACGTTGGCCACACTGGAAATGTCCAGAACAAGATGGCACAAGACCCGTCAATGGACTCAATCTCTGTCATTGTCGGAGCAGCGCCCGGATCGTTAACACTTGAAGGAGTACCTGTTGAATTCCCGATATTTGATGATACGTTCCCGATTCCGGGCAACTTGACATACGGCGAAACCCTCAACATAACCGAAGGCACGCCCGTCGGGGAAGCCATCAAGATACTTCTGTCCACTATGCCCAGAGAGTTTGCCCTCATGGCTAACGAGGGTATGTCCCAGGCCAATATGACCTCAATCGAGCAGACAATCAGTAATGGCATTGACTACATCTGGGGAAGCGTCACTCCATTCCCAGACTTCAAGCAGAGTATCCTAAACATTGATTTCACCACGATGGTGCCGCCAACACCTCTGCAGGAACTCAACATCGACTTACTTGCTGAGCTGATGAGTGCGGTCGGGATGAACCCTGATGCACTCACAAGCCGGATTGATGCCACTCTTGCCCAGACGAATCCATTGGCCGCGTTGGCGCAGGCATTCGTACGATATTTCGATGCATACAATCTGTTCGACATCTTGGACAATGACTACTACGCAGACCCTGTAGCACTAGAGGGGTATCTCAATACCTTCATCGAAGGCATACAGGCTTATCTCAAGGACTTCTCTGGAACTGACTTCCCGACCGAGTTCCAGACCAAGGAGGAGATTGCTACCTTCGTTGAGGATCACTGGGATATCGTTTTGCAGGCACTGTGGACGGCAATGGCCGCCGATAATCTGCCTAACATAAAGACTGCGATAGTCAGCATGTTGGACATGGAAAACATCAGAGAACACATCATACCGTACCTGATGGCAGACCTCGGAGCATCTTGGATGAACGGAATCGGCTTCTCGGCAACAGCGAACATGAATGAGTACCTGAACGTGTCTCTACCCTTAGACGTGTCAGACATCACATTGACCTTTGATGCATCACCTGATTCGCTGGTTCTAGAAGGACCCTATCTGGTTGTGACCAAGGGGACTCCCAATAGGACGGTCGACGTTGGCGACATCGTTGAGTTCACAATTACTGTGCACAACTACGGAAATGCAATAGCCTACGATGTAAAGGTGCTCGACGGTGTGAGTTCCGGGTTAGACGGAGAACGCGAGTTTTACTGGACCAGATCCACTCTGAATCCAGATGAGTCATGGGTAATCACCTACGATGTAACCACGACTGATCCCGGTCTATTCTCGGACCTGCCAGCACTCTGTGTGTACTTCAACGCGACTCTTGCATCATTCGACGTCAATGACGCTGCAAACTGGACTGGGTCCGCACGATACACGTATTCCGCTCCAGGATACCAGATTCAAATCATTGGTGGCCCGCCAAACTGGTGGGAGGGTAACATTCTCGGAATCCC
>JAEORS010000269.1:0-3118 GCA_016840795.1 Candidatus Thorarchaeota archaeon
TGACGAAACGATGTCCCTTGTGTCCCAACTGCACGACATGTCTTCAGTACGGAATCAGGATTTCGCTGGTGGAACTGTCCATGTGGAGGTCATCCTCAGCGCAGAGATGGTGCAGAAACTTGAGAGTGAGCTTCCAGTCGGTTCTCTCAAGAGAATCGACTAATACATCTGACCAAAGAGATTAAGTTAGACCTGGAGGTGTCCGCCATTCAATACATCGAATGAACGAGAGATTCTCATGCTTCCAAAGACTCACCTAAGGGAACTACTAGAGCGCGGTCATTTTGTAGTGACAGCCGAAGTCGGGCCTCCTCAAGGTTCTGATGCAGCTTTGGTGGCTGAGCGAGTTGAAATGATCAGGAATCACTGTGATGCGATAAACGTCACAGATAATCCTCTGGGCGTCCCACGGATGAGCAGCTTGGCCTGCGCTCGTCTCATAATAGACGCGGGTGTTGAGCCGATAATGCATATAGCGACTCGCAGCCGGAGTGAGATGTTGCTCCAAAGCGAGCTCTTCGGTGCGTCTGCACTTGGAATCCGAAATCTGCTGTTCATCACTGGTGATGAAGCCGTGGCGAAGGTTGAGCCACGGTCAGGTATAGTGCCAGAGATGGACTCAGTAGGAGGTCTAGGGCTAGCCAGCACGCTGATGAAAGGTACGAACTCCGAGGGAGAGGAAATCGCAGGTTCCCCGTCCTTCTTCCTAGGATCTACTTTCAATCCCTACGCACAGTCAACGGACGAGGAAATCCGTCGGATTGAACAGAAGCGCAATGCAGGTGCTCAGTTCTTCCAGACTCAGGCCGTGTACGGAGTCGAGCGGTTCCGAGACTTCACGGAAAAGATAGAGAATCTTGATGTGAGAGTGCTTGCAGGAATAGTACCCCTTCAGGGGTCTGAGATGGCAGAATACATGAACACACACGTTCCTGGTATTCAGATATCTGACGCAATCATTGCCCGGCTCCGTGATGCTGAAGAGGGTCTGGCGGATGAAGAACTCCTGAATGCAGGCAGAGCTGAGGGACTTCTCATTGCAGCAGAAACCGTAGACGAGATTCGCAGCCTGAAGGGAGTGGACGGAATTCACATAATGGGTATTGGATGGTACGAGAGCATTCTACAGACAGTGGAGCGTTCCAGACTTCACCCAAGACCAACAAGAGGATGAAAGACGATGTTTGTCTTCAAAAAGGAACAGAAATCGTTCGATTTCGGAGGCGTCACAATTGGCGGCCAGCCAGGCGAGAACCCGACGGTCCTCGTAGGAGGTCTATTCTTCGCTGGGCAGCCAATTGTTGAGGACACGAAGCAGGGCACATTCGACAAGAGCCTGGCCAAGGAATGGATTGACAGCGGAATCAGTATGTCGGAGCAAACCGGACATCCTCTCATAATCCAAGTGTTTGGTAGGTCTCCTACGGCAATGAACCGCCATCTGCAGTGGTTGGTTGAGAACTTTGATGGGCCTTTCATCTTCGAATCCACATCGGCCAAGACACGAACAAGTGCAATCCAGTTTTGCGATGAATCTGGTCTTAGCGACCGTGCCATCTACAACTCCGTTAACATGGCTCTCAAGGAGGATGAGAAGGAAATCCTGAAGGCAAGCTCAATCAACAATGCAATTGTGCTTGGCTGGTCGCCCAAGAGCGTGCCGTTGAATGAACGGATGGATACAATCAGAGAGCTGGTGTCTGAGGCCGAGCGTCTTGGAATAGGCAAGATGGCCGTGGATCCTGCAACTATGCCAGTAGGAGCTGGATTCGGCCTTGAGTTCCGGACTACACTTGCAATCAAATCGGAAATCGGTCTACCCACATGTCTTGCTCCTCACAATGCTCCGTCTTCTTGGAGCTTCATCAAAGAAGGAGTACTTGGTGATGAGCCGACCTATCTCTCTGCGGTCGTAGCCTCGACAGTTGCCGCACAACTCTTTGCCACAGACTGCCTGATGTATGGATCGATGGTCAGAACCAAGGCGGTGTTTGCGGCTGTGGCCCTCATTTCCAATGCCATTCATTCTGCAGCTATAGAGGCAGGTCAAACACTTGGGATTGACAGAGCGCTATTCGAACCCATCACTAAAGAATAGGAATCGGTTACCATGTCAGGGAACAAGACGAAATGGCCACCAATCTCCGGAGACTTTGAGGTTGGAGACCCCTCAGGTTGTGTGGCAGTCTGCACTCTGGGGAAGAAGGTTCGCGTTGATGCAGACTATGCAATCATCGGTACCTGCAAGACGGAGAACATCGGCATCGAACGTGTAATTGTCAATGTCATCTCCAACAGTTACGTGCGTTTTCTAATCCTCGCTGGTCCAGAGGTACCGGGTCACCTCACTGGATCATCTCTAAGGTGTCTCTATGAGCAAGGCATCGATTCGGACACAAGGAAGATAATAGATGCCCCAGGTGCAATACCGTACATCGAGAACATACCAATAGAGGCTGTGGAGAGATTCCGGAGTCAGATAGAGTTCGTGGATATGATGAACAATTCAAGGCCCAATGACATCGCTGAAGAAGTGCAGAATCTGAATGCAAGGAATCCGGGGACGTACCCAGAGGAGGCCATTTGGATTGACTTTGCTGCAGTATCAAGACCTGCGACTGCCGTGGGTCTTAGAGCATCAATCTCTCTCTTGCCTGAGTATCGAGTATCACTTGACCCATCATCTTCAATCGTGGCAAGAAACGAGGCCCGCGCAATCATCTCTGTTCATCCGACATTCGTGGGTGCTGAAACAAGGGCCACGGATCCTGGAACAATAAGTGTAGGAAAGGAGTTGAAGTAGTATGTTCTTCTTTGAGAAGGAGCAATACATCTACAATGTTGGTGGAGTCAAAGTTGGAGGCAATCTTGGGGAAACTCCCACTGTGCTTGTTGGTACTATCTTCTATGGCGGTCACAAGATTGTTAGAGATGCCGCCAAGGGGGAGATTGACAAGAAGACTGCCGAGGACATGATCATCACTCAGATTGAAATGTCTGACACTACTGGGAATCCAGCGATGGTTCAGGTCTTCTCCGAGTACAACTCAGCCATGGAGAAGTATCTAGACTTCATCGCCGGATTGACAGACGCTCCATTCCTCATCGACTCCACGCA
>JAEORS010000270.1:0-3108 GCA_016840795.1 Candidatus Thorarchaeota archaeon
TTCCTCATCCGTCCTCGATAGTGCTAATCTAGTGATTCAGCGCCACCCCCCACATCCAGTTGGTAGCTCTTGTCCACCTTCACACCACGAGCCACAAGCAGCTGAAGGAGATTTCGATGCAGTACTGTGGAGCCGAGCTGGTCTTGGATATCGTCACCTACGAGAGGAAGCCCCTTCTCACTATATCTCTTGCTCCATTCTTGGTCTGAGGCAATGGGAATCGGGGCACCATTTATGAAGGCGCATCCTGCTTCCAGACTTGCATTGGCGTAGAATCTGGTGGCCTCCTCAGCAGAGCCAGGCAACAGATTGACTACAATCTCACATTTGGAATCCTCTAGTGCCTTGACAACATCGACTTCACCCGCGTCCGATACCTTGACCAATGCTCTGAGTATATCATCAACACCGTCAAGAACCGGACCCTTGAGAACTTTGACTCCAGTCTTAGGTACGTCAACGAATCGCATAACGTTGTTTGGAGCAGCAAAGATTGCATCAGAGAGATCCGCTCCTACTTTTCCTTCAGCAACGTCAAACGCGGTCACGAACTTGATGTCCCTGACATGATACCCCGCGAAGTCAGGATGGTTCAGACCAACAAGGTCATCGTTTGCCTTGACATCCTTGTAGTACTCTACACCCTGAACAAGTGCACTTGCACAGTTGCCGACACCGATGATTGCCACCTTGATTCCGTTCAATAGATGCACCTCTGCTCCTTTGGTCCATGGATTCCGGACTCATAGATAATACATTTCTTTTAAAGTTATGCGGTTGTAGAATATTAACATGGGCCTTTGATATATTCAAATCGTCCACAGATGATAGTTGGTCGTAGTGCCTTTAGGATGTCGATATGCGTGCATGAGTTGGTTGAACAAGGTGTGCGACTCTCGTTATGAGGTCGAGGTTCCATAATGCCATGCAAATCTCCAACGCAAATGAGAGAAGCAGAATCCAGTAGTTGCCTGAGAACAGGACTATCTCAGGTACATAGACTCCAATCCAGTGGACCCCGCCCAAGACTACTATGGCGGCCAAGACCACTACCATGAATCCACCGTAAAGGAATCCAAATACGAAGAAAACGCCAATCAGAATCCCGCCCATTGAGAAGAGAGATAGGAGCTCATCGGTGAATTTCATGACAAATATGATTGTCATTGAAACTAGTGTTGCAATCAGAGCTGCGATTGCGGCTGTATGGGGCATGAAAGGACCTCCCGCTGTCAGTTGGAGCACTATCAAGGCCACCGTCAGAATGATCCATTGGGTTATCTTACTGTATTGCCACTGCTTTGTGAATCTGGTATCTGTGCTTTCCATGGCCTGACACCACCGAGAGGAATGACAGGAGTCATCAAGATTGGTGTCCCTTGGGGTCCCAAGATAAAGTAGACTGTTGGTGCATAGATATCCCTTTCCTGTACGAATCGGCAAGCACCGCTTGGCATCACCATCCGATTTCAAGTTCAAGGGTGCCGTTTTGTGACTGATTTGCGAGCATAGAATATCATTCGGTGCGTTCTCTGCTCTGCAGATACCATTTCATGAAGAAGAAATGCTTATGTTAGATGGTTGTATACCTGTGTATCGGACGACTGGCTGGAAGCCCGTTGCTCCACTCGCATTGGCGATAGACAATGCACGAGCGGGTTTGGGACTCCAATCCGAATGTCCAAATCTATGGAGATTCGGCTCTCACCCAGTGTTCAGAGAACGGCGTCTTGATCCCGTGTCACGGAGCACCACTCACGTTCAAAAAGAGAGGGTGGACCTCAATGCCCCACGGGGCACCAAGTCTTTGGCTCTAGCCAGTGTCCCCACCTTCTTTTGCTGTCCATGTGCCCTTAGAGAACTCTGGGAGCGGCATCATCGCTACAAACCGCTGCCACAAGACTAAGGAGTAGAACGAGCAGGTTGGGTATCACGATTCTTTCTGTTTCTTTTCGTGCTAGCCCATGTCCAGGTTGTTTTGGTGGTGAGGAGAGAGGGTCTTCAAATGGCAGAGGCTTTGGGAACCGATGCTGAATGTGCTGAGATTATCGCAAAGGACTGGTCAGGCTGCGAGCAGCCTTGCCAGCAGGTCATGATATCGAAGTATACTTCCTTGTCAGGTATCTTCTCATATGGAGCCCACAGTTCGAATGGGTCGCATACGTCTGGATATCGGTTGCTATCCAGGAATATACCATCAGTGTGGAAGGTGATGTACCAGTACTCGGTTGTACAGATCTCACCCTTCTCACGTGTCCAGTCGAGCATTATTCGCCCGACAACTTCTCCCTTCTGCCATACATCGACGTAGCCGCAGATTAGTTCGTAACCTCCAGTTATGAAGAGGTTGACGTACCAACCTCGCAGCTCTTCTTCAGTCAGACATAGTGGCAGTATATCTGGGTAGTAGTAGCTCATTACTTCAATCGTTCCGACTTCGGTATCGAATGGACCTAGTCTCCCTGTTTCC
Source organism: Candidatus Thorarchaeota archaeon (assembly GCA_016840795.1). Taxonomy (GTDB): domain Archaea; phylum Asgardarchaeota; class Thorarchaeia; order Thorarchaeales; family Thorarchaeaceae; genus SMTZ1-83. The sequence goes on from JAEORS010000270.1 coordinate 2,471, forward strand.
GATCCCAGCACAAGATCGTAAGTCCTCGAAGTCGACAACGAAGCACTCGCGACTTCATCCATCGCGTCTTGAGGCGGCCCGGTCCCGGCAGGTTCAGAGTCAGTATACCCAGGCGCCTCTAATGCATTCGTTACCGCAATCGTACCACCAACGGTCAATGCTAGAACAAGGCTCATGCAGATCATGCATATGAGATACATGTGGCGTGTCTTCTCCGCTGGCGAGATGGCGGAACCTCTTAGGGTGTCGCCCATCTGTCATCCTCTCTCTCCCAGAGTGAACTACACTCTGCGAACACCACGAACATCGAAATGGCCCAGGCAGACCATTTCAGCGTTCAACAGCTGACGTCAATCTGGCGTTGGTGGGATAAAAGTATTCCCGAACAAATGCCCCGTTTGGGGTTTAGAGGCGTAGTCGTCTTTTTTTGGAGAAGTTACGCATCTTTTCGCCATTATTGGTATTTTTAGACGATATCGTCGCCTTTTCGTCAGTTTTGACCATATTTCCAGTTATCGTCTGAAGATCGTGATGACCAGGAAAACGAAGGCCCGAATGCATTGCGCATCGTCTTGTGCATCTCAGGTCTGCAGTTGGACTTGCCTGTCCACATCCGAAGCAAGTTGCTCTCCATTGCG
>JAEORS010000042.1:0-11732 GCA_016840795.1 Candidatus Thorarchaeota archaeon
CAGAGAGGCGAGTCCTGACGTTGTTTCGAAATCGCTCCATCAATAAGGAAATCTTGCGGTATCTAAATAGACTGTCTGATCTGCTTTTTGTGATGGCAAGACATTCAAGTCTAGAGAATGGCGATGGTGAGCATCTGATTTCTCGAGATGGTGCGACTAGACAATCTTTGGAGCCAAGATAGCACGCTCTTCAGCGAGGTAGAAGGATGAGATACGAGTGTGTCAAAGCAAAATCCTTGCTTTCAAAGACGGCAGAGGCAGAGAGCTGGTTCCATACCAACCGTCATATGAACTCGTACCGAGGCTGTGAACATGGTTGTGTCTACTGCGACGGTATGGCCGAGGGCTACCATGTTGACAACTTCTTGACGCACATTCGTGTTAAAGAGAACGCTCCTGATGTGCTTCGCAAGGAACTGAAGAAGTCAGGCTATACTTCTCAGACAGAGCTCGAAACTGAAACCCTCTGGGCCTTTCTAGATGAAGATGATGCCGAGAGAATAGCACACGGAACCCTGCGTAAGCAGATAATTGCAGTGAGTGGCGGAGTGAGTGATGCCTATCAACCTGCTGAGAGAGAGTACCAGATAACGCGAAAGGTCCTTGAAACGCTCCTTGACTTTGGGATGCCTGTCTATATTCTGACGAAATCAGACCTGGTTCTCAGAGACCTTGACCTTCTCAAAGAGATTCATGAGAGAGCGTTTGCGAATGTCGTCTTCACCATTACGCTGCATGATGAGGTGACCCAGAAGATATTCGAGCCAAAGTCTTCGACGACATCAGAGCGATTCGAGGCTCTAAAGGAGGTTAGAAAGGCTGGCCTGTTTGGAGGTGTAATGGCGACACCAATAATCCCCGGTATCGGTGACAATGTCGACAACATGAAGGGATTAGCTGAGGAAGCGAGGCGTGTTAAGGCCGAGTTCGTACTCTGGGGCGGGATGACTTTGAAACCCGGTCGACAGAAGGACTACTTCCTCAACGTAGTCCGGCGAAGATTCCCTGATAAGCTTGAGATCCTTCAGAAGATCTATGAAGATGATCATCCCTATGGCCATCCAGACTACAATCATCTTCCTGTGCGAGTCATGACTCTCGGATATGGCATATGCAAAAGAGTGGGTATCTCTGACAGATCCGTGCGGCACAAGCCGCCTTACGAGCATCAAGTGAACAATGAAGTGTTGGGAGTGGTGTTGGACATCATCTTCCGAAGACGATACAACCTTGGTAAGTCTTGGAGCAGTACGAAACCCTACGTCGACTTGGCTACCAAGCTCGAACGGGGGGTTGAGAATCTTGAAACGCTCAGGGCAAGCGGCGAGCTCGCCGAAAGGTTGCAGCTTGAACAATACCTGGTTGAAGTCGTAGAGGAGATAATGGACAGGGGCACTTGTGAAATTCTTGAGGCCTTGGAATCGCAGCTTGAGGAGATGTCAATGGCTGTCTTGGACCAGGGGAACTGACTAGGACAATGGTAGACCTATGTAAGCTCGTGAGGCCCACTTAACAAAGACCTTAGAAACGGGTACGGAAATGCTACTGGAAAGAACATATGTCATTCTGTTTGGCGATGGGAATCAAGTCATTGTATCAACAGGAGAGAAGCCCGTACGATTTCTTCTTGTTTCAGGGCCCCGATACGCGAATCTGTGGCGTGGGCCTATCGTCATGAACACTAAGGAAGAGCTCAACATCGCGTTCAGAGGACACCGAGAGGGGACATTCATCAAAAGGAAGTGACCAGTTCTCACCCCTTGGCGGATCCGGTTATTCTAAATGATGGGAGCTTCAGCGACGGGAAGATGTGGCTCCCACTCTTGAGTTCAGGGTATCTGCCGATGAGGTCTAACTCTCCTAGAAATCGAGGAATCGCGTCTGTGTATCTGAGGGTTCCGACAGGATGTTTGATTTCTCCGTTCTCCACTAACCACGTACCATCTCGGGTCAGTCCGGTCAGCACACCCTTTGTTGGATCAACTGGATTCGTGTAGTGGAAGTGTGTGATTAAGATGCCATTCTTGGTCTGCGCGACTAACTCATTGACGTCCGACTTGCCCTCTTCCATTATCATGTGGTTTGAGAACGGAATAGACATTCCCGAAAGCTTCGTGTTGTGGCCAGTACTCTCTACATTGTCCTTCCCAGCAGTATAGCTGTCATACATGAGGTTCTTGACAACTCCATCTTCTATGAGAGTCATCTTCTTCTTTGGATATCCCTCATTATCGAAGAGTCTTGGTGTAACGAACCGTGTGTCAAGGGCATCGTCCCAAACGTTGACCTTGTCCGAGAATATCTTCTCACCGATTCTGTCCCTCAGGAAGCTTCTATAGTCTTGGTATGAACGGGCACTAAATCCAATGTAGGCCATGTATAGGGCGAGGGTCACAGCGGCGGGAGCTTCAAGGACTGCCTCGTATTCACCCGGCTTCAACAATTTCGCACCGAAACCATCTGCAGCCTTCCTTGCTGCTACTTTCGCTACGTCTTCGACTTGAAGGTATCTGAAATCTCTCCTGTTGTCCTCCGCCCATCCAGCTGTTTCCTCGGAACCGTCTTTCGCAAGAATGGTAAGGTTGACATTTGCTGAGGTGCATGCCTGGTGGCCCTCCACCCCAAGAGAGTTCAAGATTACACTCTCTTCAAGCTGATTGGATATCGCACCCGCCACGGCCGATATGCGCTTGTCCGCCTCATGGGCTCTTTGGATTGCTAACATGGCGTATTCAGCCCGTGCTTCGGGAGTGGCTTCAGCTGTTTCCCGGCAGACTAGATCCTCCGAGTCCAAGGCTGATGAGAACGGCCTGGGCTCGGGCAGCGACTTGAAGTCTGTATCCTCTGTTGATACTCGTGCTATCTTCGATGCAGAAGCTACGGCCTCCCTGATTGGCTCGTCGTCAAGCGTGTCAACACTGACCGATCCCTTCTTCTTGCCGAAGTAGAGCAGAACTCTAACACTGGCATGGTTCTCAGATACGTTCTGATCAATGATGCTGTTCGCCAATCGAGTCAGTGCCATTCGCTCAAGACTGATGCTGACTTCTGTCTGACTAGCCCCCTGCACATCCGCCTCCTTGAGTGCGATGTCGGCTTTTTCCAGAAGATAGTCTTTCTTGAGGTTCATCTTACATGGCCCCCTCCGTCATGATGCCAACTCTCACATCTCTGAACCTTGCAGTACCGCATCCGTGTCCAACATACATAACCTGCGATGGCTGCCCCTTACCACAGTTCGGTGCACCCCACACACGCCAGTCATCTCCCGATGAAGCATCGAGGCCTCCCCAGAATTGGGGTGTGATTCCTGTGTACGTAGGGTTACGGTACATCTGGCCGAGCTGCCCGTTCACTATCTCCCATGCGATTTCCGTACCAAACTGGAAGTTGATCCTCTTGTCATCAATACTCCAACTCTTGTTGGTGGACATCAGAATCCCCTTCTTGGTATCCTCGATTATCTCGTTTCTTTTCCATCCAGAGGGTTCTAGGTTAATGTTAGCCATTCGAATCAGCGGTATCTTCTGCGGACTATCGGCTCTCATGCCCGCAGAGCTGGAGTCAAGCCCCACTAGAGCAGCTGTTTCTCTTGAGCTCTGGTAGCCAACAAAGAGCCCATCCTTGACGAGCTCTACTCTCCTTGCCTTGACGCCCTCATCATCATAGCCATAGGTACCCAAACCCCCCTCAATTGTTGAGTCAGCTGTGAGTGTCACATCTTCACTGCCGTACCGTAGTTCGTTAAGTAAATCTGGTGTCATGAAACTTGTGCCTGCATAGGCAGCCTCGGTCCCGAGTGCTCTGTCGAGCTCTGTTGGGTGACCACAGCTCTCGTGAATCTGCAGCATTAGCTGATGGCCATCTAGTAGTAGCGTCATCTTGTCACTCGGGCAGGCGGGTGCCTGAGTGAGCGCTATCGCTTCCCCTGCTACATCTTGTACGTTCTCAAGTAAGTTTAGCCCTTCGAAGTGCTCGTAGCCCTTGGAAGAGAAATCCCCTCCGAATGATCCTGGGAAGGACCGGGATTGAGGAGGAACACCAGGGCCTACAGCTACGCAAGAGAATCCTCCGCCACACCAGGTGATTGTCTGAGAGATATATGCCCCCTCAGTGCTCGCGAAGACCTTCTCCTCTTTGTGTCCACGGTAGTCCGCTCTTCTCACCTTGATCGCGTCACCCACTCCTCCAAGACGCTTGTCTACTTCTGTGAGAATCCGAAGTTTCTCCTCCACAGGAACGCTAAACGGGTCCTTCTTGATTCTAGTGTGGTATTCATCCTCTACAGGTTCGTTATCAGCAAGGGTGACTGGCTTGCTTCTAGTTGATCCCGAAGCATTAGCGATTCTGACGGCAAGCTTTGCGGTATCCTGGATCTCTTTCTTCGAGATCTCATGTGACCCCGCGAATCCCCACCCCCCATCAGCTATTGCACGTATACCGAATCCTCTCACCGTCGTTAGACTCAGCACGTCTATGTTCCCGTCCTTCACAGTGATATCCTCACCACGCACGGTGACTATTCGGACATCGGCGTAGGTTGCTCCCTCTCTTCTACAAGTTTCAAGTGCAGTGTCTGTGAAGTCTTTCATCCTTCCAGAGTCCCAGACTCTAGGCATCAGAAGGCCGATAATACTCTTCCGAGGGCTAGATGTGCTAGAATCTCGCGAAGCTATTCTAGCAAGTTCAGAAAAAGGAGAGGTAGAGTGCGAGGCCAATACTCAGAAGCGCCTCGCACTGTAATGATGTCTTAGTATTCCTCTACCAAAGCTGATACTGTCTCTTTACGAATCCTTCCCAGACCATTGGCAGTTTGGCAATCACCTCTTCAGATATGCTCTCGACAGAACCACGTACCTTGTCAAGGTCGCATTCTCCGTAGAGTTCTACATTGATTGCCTTGGGTTCTGTTATTGGTGCGCCTATCTGGCTTACAAGGTAGCAGTAGACCTGGGTGAGATCTGGATGCTCCTCAACTACCTTCTCTACAATCTCTCGGGCCGCAACATTGTAAGTCTTGCCAACATGAGAAACAGGGTTCTTGCCGGCTGCTGCTTCGAGTGTCATCGGTCTGTAGGGAGTGATTAGACCGTTCGCCCTGTTGCCACGTCCAACCTGTCCGTCATCGCCATGCTCAGCTGAGGTCCCTGTGACGGTCAAGTAGAACAAGCCATCTTCAGGACTGTCCGCAGTGTTCACGCTCACTTCAACAGACTGGTCGGTAACCTTGACGGCCATGTCGGATAGTAGTTCACTTATGCCTTCCATAACACTGGCATATTCCTCTGCATCCTTTGTGTGGGTAGAGATGATTGCAGCAGCTATCTGCAGGTGGATGTTATCTCCAACTCTTGTACCCATGACCTTGATGTCTTCTCCAATCTGCGGCCACTTCTTCTTGGTGTATCCGTGATTCAGCAACTGCTCAGCCTCTAGGACAAGCACTTCAGTCGGCGATAGTGGTGCATAGCTTACGCCAAAGGACGTATCGTTGGCTCTTGGGATGTCAACGCCTACTTCGAAGTTGCCCACAAGGTCTGTGCTCCCTGCTCTAATCTTGTAGTCAATTATGACATCTGAATTCACATCTAGGTTTGGTAGGTCTCCGCTGAGCCACTCCCTAGTGTGCTCCACTGCGAACTTGCCTACAGGGACCTGACGTTCGTAGTCCTTGTCAACAACATCAACTGCTCGACCACTCAACAAGAGGTAGATCGGCTCAATAACATCGCCCCCTCCGAAGCGAGCGTTCGATTGACCTCCTACTAAGAGGACCTTGTCAACATTATGATGTTGTACCTGTCCAAATGTTTCAATATAGTACTGGCTTAGGCGGACCGAGAGTTCCTCTGCTGCCTTGTCGCAAAGGGTGTCAGGATGTCCTTTTCCCTTGCGTTCGACAATCTCGACTTTTCTCTCGGGTACCGGAATGCCAACGCCACGCGTAACTTCAATAACCATTCTGGTTCAACTCTATTGTCTTGTTGTTCACCCGGCGCCGATTGAAAGGCATAAAAGGGTTGGCATGCGAACGCTTTTGTAGTACTCTGAAGAATGGTGGAACTAGGAAGATGCGGCTAAGGAATATAAATCATAGAATCTGGTGAAAATGAGGGGCGGTGAGGCTTTGGAGATAGTCAAGCGAGAAGGTGAGAAACTGACGCGCCTGAGAAAAGATGCTGGCTTCTCTCAGAAGGAATTGGCTGACAAACTTGGAGTCACACAGTCTTGGGTATCAAGAGTGGAGAAGGGGGCTCTTGATGTCAGTCACTCTATGATGGTAAGGGCCCTAGAAGTAATCGAGCATCGCCGAATCGAACGTCGTTTCATAGGCCAGTTTCAGAGAATGAGATGCATAGACTTGATGACTGAGAATCCGATAGCTGTAGATCCCAGAGACCCCGCGTCAAGAGCTATGCGACTTATGCAAGACAATGGATATTCGCAGATTCCGGTGATAAGAGGAAATGTCATCCTTGGAATGGTGACAGAGCAAGACATTATCAAGGAGTTGCACCATGACCTCAGTCAGATATCAGTACAAGCGGTGATGTCACCAGAGGCACCTCCAATAGTTGATGAGTCCGCCCCGGTTGTACACGTCATCCCGCTTTTATATACCTATCAGGCTGTCCTGGTTCAGAGCCAAGGACGATTAACGGGGATTCTTGCTAGGTCTGACCTCCTCAGTCTGAAATGACACGTCCTTCTTGGGACATACCAGTTAGGTTTTAGACCATGGCCACTGTTTCTTTTACCTCTATTCAAGAGTCAAAATGGCCTCCGGCATGAACCTCTCAGAATGAGTTATAAATACCTGAAATGAATCTGTAAACGGAGACTTGGATATTGGCCGGTGCTGACTTCGAGGCATTTGAGGATCTTCGTGAGAGTCTTGACACTTTCATTGAACGATGGTCGAAGATTCAACGGAACTCGGTGAAGTCAATTCAGGCAGTCACGAATACTCTTGTCCAGATTGAGCACATTGATGGGCCTCTGGGCAAACTTGAGGGGCTTCAGAACATCAGAGAGAATGCTCGGGGGAAGCTGCTCGTCAACCTGTTTGATAAGCTCGTACCAGCATTAGAGGCCTCCATCAAGGAGTTCACCAAGCTGATGAAGATGTTCGAAACTCTGCGGCATAGAACCTCATCACTCCAGACCATCACTGAAACTCTCCGGGAGGAAGGTGTTGAGGATAAGAAGCTGGATAGTCTCGTAGGTTTTCTTGATTTAATCGTGCTCAGCATCCAAGATATTCTGGATATGTTCGAGTCTGAATGGCTCATCAAGGCCACAATCTTCAGAGACCTCGAAGAAGGTGGCGTCGAGCTCGGGGTGATTACAAACTATCTCACAATGTGGAGCGTAGAGCCGAACATAGAGCCGCATGCTCTGGAGAAGCTCATGAAGGACCTAGATGAGCACTTCGACTTGCTCCGGGACATCTTCCAAGGGAAGACTGGAATCCAGCTTCCGGACTTCTACCGGAAGGTTTCCTTCTAGCTGACCACAATATCGATGATTTCTCAGGCCGAGTTTCGTGAGGGGAGCCTTCTACTGATTCGTTTCCTTGCTTCTTCGACTAATAGCAAGACTACGCCGAATACTGCAATCTCCACCCACTCCCATACTTCTAGCTGAACAAGCCCAAAGACACTTGTCAGTGGGGGAAATAGGAAAAGGATACTTACAAGGAATATGTCAACCAAGTAAACAGCCAGAATGATCCTGTTGCTTGTGAGTCCAATCTCTGTAATCGTTTTGGTCGGAGATCTACAGTTTTGCACGCTATACCACTGAAGAACAATCAGGGACACAAATAACATAGTACGTATCTTGTCTTCTGCTTGCCCGATATGCTGCAGATACACAACTAAGACGAATAGCGCCATGACCATGCCGTACAGGACTGCTCGTCCCAGGGTATCCTTTGACAGAACGCGGTCTCTAAGCGAGCTTGGAGGTTGGTCCAACAGACCTTGTTCCTTTGGTTCCAACGAGAGTGCCAAATCTAACATTCCATCAGTGACTAAGTTTATCCATAGAATCTGCAGAGGAAGAAGAAGTATCGGATTCTGAAACACAAGAAGAATAAACAAGATTGCGAAGCTTTCAGCAAGATTCGTGGAGGTCAAGAAAAGAACCACTCTTCTCAATGAATTGAGAATGTGCCGACCTTCCTCTATGCCGTCAACTACGGCTTCGAACCTTTCGTCTTGGAGGATGATATCAGCAGCCTCTTTGGCGATATCTGTTCCAGTTATTCCCATAGCTACTCCGACATTGGCTTGCCTAAGAGCTGGACTGTCGTTCACTCCGTCCCCTGTCATGCTGACAAGCATTCCCTGGCTCTGCAATGATTTCACAATGCGGAGTTTGTGAAGTGGAGTAGTTCTAGAGAAGACTTTCGCACCTACCGATAGCGCTTCTTCAAGTTCCTCATCATCCAGTCCATCAATGCTATCTCCTGTCAGACTAGTATACCCCGTTTCTGGGTCAAGAATGCCGACCTCTTTTGCGATAGCCTCTGCTGTAAGTGGGTTGTCACCTGTAATCATCAATACGTCAATGCCTGCTCTCTTGGATTTCTCTATGTAATTTCGGACTCCTTCCCTCGGTGGATCATTGATTCCACACAAGCCTACGAATCTCATCTCTGTGAGGTCTTCCTCACGTATTTGTGGCGAATCCTTGGGTATCTCTTTGATCGCACAGGTCAGAACGCGAAGTCCTTGTGATGCGAATTCGGCAACGAAGTGATCTGCGCCTGACGGCTGAGATAGAAATCCCTCGACTACTTCTGGAGCACCCTTTACGATAAGCAAGCCATTGTCACTCGAAATGTCAAGGGAATCCAGCCTACTCCCAGGGACATGAAACGTAGCCATGTACTTCCGATTGCTTGTGAAGGGAATCTCTGAAATACGTGGCCAGGCTTCATCCAAGACATATCGGTGGAGGCCAGCCTTTTCCAAGACAACTAGTAGCGCTGCCTCGGTAGGCGAACCCTTTATTCTCCATACCCTGTCTTCTCCTGTGCATTTCCGGATCGGGTCGTCTTCTACCAAGCACCTGGAGAAGACATCAGAATCATTGCACAAGGCCATGGAACCCAACAGTATTTCTAGGTCTGGGTAGTCCTTCAGTATCTCACCGTTTATTGGGATCCTTGTTGATTCGTCGCTCTCTGATTCCACTCCTGGTGATCTTAAACATCCCTCGGGACCGCATCCTTGAAGGAAGATCCCTCCCGTTTCAGGATTGAACCCATCGCCGCTTATCTCAAACGTGTGATTAGGTGTGAAGATTCTCCTAACCATCATCTGATTCTTTGTGAGCGTTCCAGTCTTATCTGAGCAGATGACATTGACAACACCCAAGGTTTCAACAACACCAAGGTTTCTTACAATCACATTCTTGCGAGAAAGCCTGTATACTCCAACAGATAGAACAACTGTGACGATTGCTATCAACCCTTCTGGAATTGCTGAAACAAGGGCGGAGAGGGAGAACAGCAGCAATTCAGAAGTTTCTATCTGCCTATATACTCCCAAGATGAAATTGAGAGCAACGAAAGCTAGTGCTGCAAAAAGAAAGAAGATACTAAGCCTCTTCAAACGAACCGTTACTGTCGCTTCTTCTTGCTCGACTCCAGCAAGCTCCCGGTTAATCTCTCCCAGAACAGTATCGTCACCGGTCTTCTCCACCAGGACTCTTGCTCTCCCCTCTGTGACATAAGACCCTGCAAAGACCTGGTTTGACTTCTCATAGTAGTGTGGATTATCAACAAGACATATGACATCCTTCTTTATGGGGATGCTTTCCCCGGTCAGAAGACTCTCATCTACATGCAAGTTTCTCTCGAATAGCACTCTACCATCTGCGGGGACTCTCTCCCCAGCATTGAGGAGCAAGACATCTCCCGGTACGATCTCATCTGACAGAATGTCAAGTTCTTCCCCTTCTCGAATTACTAGGGATCTCTCCTCGATGAGTTGGCGTACTGATTCTATCGTCTTTTCAGCTTTCCATTCTTGGACGAATCCAATGATGGCATTAATCATCAGAATGATTGCGATTACAAAGGCATCTATTGCGTGGTCGGCAAGGACAGAGACTCCTGCTGCAAGAATGAGAACATAGACCAAAGGTGACTTGAATTGCCGCAAGAACAAGAAGAGTGGATTCTCTCCTTCTTCAAGAGTAAGCTCGTTTGGACCATATTCATCCAGTCTTCTCATCGCTTCTTCTTGTGTCAGGCCTTGGGGGTCTGTGCCTAGACTGATCAGGCAGTCACCATAGCCTAGTACACCATCTCCTGATTCATGTGAGTTCATTATGGAGAATCCTCCGACGTTGAGAGTGTCTAGTTCAATGGCTTCATATATGCGTGGTCATCGCTAGTCCAAAGTCTACACATTCCTGCCCCGTTTCGTGAGCTTCAGTCGCATGATGACATCCTCTATTTCTGCTTCGATATCTCCCCTCTCGTCTTCATAGGCAACCTCTGAGAGTCTTCCACTTTCATATTCGTTGCGAAGATAGTTCAGTTTCTCTAAAAGGATTTGTTCGCGGACTTCTAGTTCTTGCTCACGTGCTCTTTTGTCAGCAACGAGTTTCCTGAGTTCATCTTCGAGTCTGAAGATCTCTTCTTCAAGTTCCACCTTCATTCTGGAGTACAGGTCCTTAGGGATTTTGCCTTCCGTATACATGTCAACAAGCTGGAGAAGCGCATGTCTTGTGGCGTTCCTGTGAGCTGAGATCTCTTCAGTCAAATCAGCCTCTTCAATCAGGTTCAGTTTTCTCGCTAGAATTGGTGTGGTGAGGCCCTGCAGAACCAGGCTTATCATAAGCACTATGAACACAATCGAGCTAATATTGTTGCCAAGGTCTATGTAGCCGGGTTCTTGATATTCCGTGATTATTCCAACGGATATTGCAGCTAAGGCTGCACTTGCCACGCCCTTCACTCCTGCCCAGCTAAGGAAGAATCGCTCTCGAACACCCATGCTGCGATCTGGAGCTGTCACCAAGAAGACAGATACCGGCCTGGCGACGAAGATGACCAAGAGGGCGACGATTATTCCCGATATCACAGTTCCTTCACTTGTGACGAGGAACGCCACGTCAAGAGTGAATCCTAGCAGAATGAAGACTACAATCTCGAATGCGAAAGAAACGTTCTTCATGACTCCCCTCATAGACTTCTGCGGCAGAACATCAAGCCCGATCTTCCTTGCATTAGCCATGAAGATGCCGGTGAAGACACAAGCCAAAGCCCCAGGATGCACGCCTGCCAGATTAGCACCCTCCAGAATCAGAGAAAAGAGCTCTCCTATGCCGTAGGCAAGAATTGGAGTGGCGGCTGTTAGAATAGATATGTTGGTGTCCTCTCCTGTTATGTGAAGGAGCCATCCTACTCCGTAGGCCACTCCAAATCCGATGACCACGCCGAGACCCATACTGAGGATGAACTCGACTAGGATGAAAGCTGGTTCTTGTTGGAGTGCAGTCACAACCAATGGCTCAAAGACGGTTAGGACGAGAACTACACTGGTGGCATCATTGAAAACAGCCTCGCCTTCCAGTATCGCGAACAGCTTTCGTTTTACCCTTAGGCCTCCCGTTTCAAGAACTGAGAACAATGCGGCGGGGTCGGTAGGCGAAAGGATAGCACCAATTAGGAATGCAGTCGGTCCAATACCTGCTACAAAAAAAAGAATGGT
>JAEORS010000271.1:0-3102 GCA_016840795.1 Candidatus Thorarchaeota archaeon
GTCATGCCTTGGCTAGTCCTCGTTTCCGTTGATAACACGTCGGAGGTCTTCCGCCTCTTCGGGTTCAACCTCGACATAGACAGGACCCGAGTAGCCACAGGCTTCATCTGAACAGTAGTATGTTGTGGGAACCAGCCAGCCACTGACAGAAGTCTTTGCCTCTCGAATCTTACTACTGCCACATCGAGGGCATACGCGGATTTTCTGCTTCTTTGTCATTTAATCCTCCCGGCCTGTAAGACATACTTGTGCGTGGGTCATTTAAAGTGTCTCCGAAATGGCTCCGCAAACCCGCGGATTTTGGGGGTGGATAAAAACCTCAGAGGACACTGCAATGTGATATGAAGGGAAACGAGCCGGGACTACAATTAGGATTCAGTACAGCTGACAGAATACGAAGACGTGGAATAAGCAGTGGGATTGTCAGCATCGACAAACTACTGGGAGGAGGTCTTGAGATGGGGCTCCTGCATCTCTTCTATGGAGCACGAGGTCTCAATGATGACCTGCTACGTTTTGCGGTCCACGCTCAGCTTCCAGAAGACCAAGGCGGCGCCAACAGTCCCACGATTGTCATTGACAGTGCTAACATCATAAGGATTGAGAAGATCAGAGATTATGCTTTTGAGCTTGAACTAGAACCAGAGGATGTAATGGACAAGATCTACATCTCACGTGCCTTCAACTCATCTCAGACTTACGATCTTGTGATAAACCAGCTTGAGTCCTTCTTCGACCGCGTTCATGCTCGACTACTCATCGTGGCAGGACTTCCTGACCTATACCTTGCCGAAGGCATTACTGGCGAGGGACTTCAACATCTCACGCATATGGCAACAAAGCTGATGACCTTCACTCTTCAGAGAGGAATCGCCACGGTCATCTCTGCACCATCTTCTCCAAGAAGTCCCAGCAGACCTGCGGGTGGAAAGGCTCTGGCCAGTTGTGCGCAGGTGCATGTCTTTGTTGAGGAGTCGAGGATGTACTTCAAGTACACTCTGTCGAAGCATCCACAGTATCCAGTCCGACGCACTTCTAGAATAAAACCGGTCGCCCCAGGAACAACACTACCTCTCTCACACTACTTGAAAAACGGGGGAGAGCGAGAGAAGTGAGAACCAGCCGGTCTACTCCTCACGCTTTCCAACACTATTGATGAGCTCTTCCACCATATCACGTGGAAGCCTCTTGGCCTGCTCAAGGATCACATCAATCTCTTGTGGCGGGACGCCTCTCCGAATGAGCTCCATCTTCAGTTCATCAAGCTCGAAAGAACTAAGTCGTTCAGGAATCTCCTCTTCAGGAGCGGGCTCCTCATCGGTAGGTTCCTCGATGCTTACAACTCGCTCGACTTCCTCAGGAGGCTTTCTGACAGGTTTCACTATGGGTTCCGGAATCCTCTCTTTGGGCTCCTCAAGGTCACTTAGTCTACGACGCGCTCTTGTTCCGACTTCTTCAAGCACCTGCTCAACAGTCTTACCTTCGCGTCGCGCAGCCCGGACCGCTTCTTGGTCAATGACTTCTTTCACGAATGTGGCCTGCTCGCTCACTCTCATCTTCGCTATGTCAGCTTTGAACTCGTCAAGCTCTTCGGGACTGAGGTTTGTGAGGATTGCGAGCTGCATCAACAGCTCTCCCATCTCTGGGACCTCAATCTCGACCGATTCTTCTGGCATCTGGTAGGCCGCTCGCTTGATGTTGAGTTCTTCGAACGTATCGTTGAATAAGTCAGCAACAAGCTCTTGACGGCTCTTGACATCTTTGATGGCGTCAGGGATCTTGCCTTTCCGAATTGTCTTGATTTGACCATTGATCTGGCGGAGTCGTTTTGGTACGCTCCAAATCCTCACGTATCCGATGAGAATCAAGATGGCAATTAGGGCGACAGGAAGACCGTACTGAGCCAGATTCCATGTCAGTCTGTCCACGTCGTTCCAGACAACAGTGAGTCGTGCTTCCTGACTGGCCCTTTGGTAGGTACCAGTGTCTGCGGAGATGAAGACAAAGCCAGAGCCAGAGTTCCAGATTCCTTGAGGCGAAACTGTCACAAGGTAGAGTCCAGCTACAGTAGGTGACTCCGCGTAACTGACAGAGGCAATCTCTGTATCAACGCTGAGATTCAGGGCCGCTCTAGGAATCCCTGTACCATGCCAAGTGTCATTGTAGAACACCTCTAGCACGAAGCTCTCACCGTTGATGAGTGTGTTTGGTAGACTATTTAGAAGGACGAGCTCTGTCGGCGTTTCAGCGACTATTATTCGGAATGCTATGGCGCGTCTCGTGTGATTGGCCAGATACATCTGAAGGAACAGGGTGTACGGTATGTCTGATATGGTGGCCGCGACTGTGGGATCCCTTGTATCGAAAATCAAGTTGTAGTATCCGCTGCCCAGCTCATGAAGTGTGACGTTGAGTTGCGAATCGATTGTAGGTCCCCTAAGAAAGCTATTTGGAGTCGCAAAAGCTCCCTCAAGACCTCCGACATATGAATCGGAAGAATATTCGGTGTCGTTAAAGAGCAAGGTGATGTTGACCAGGTCGCCGATAGGAATCATGATATCCGTTAAGCTATCAAGTTGACCCACGAATTGAGGCGTGTACTCTATTGATTCGACAACTATCTCCATAGGCACTTCCTTCAAGTTGACATAAACCAACTCTCTGGCTTCTTGATAGCTAGGTTTGGAGAAGCTAATCTCCAAAGCAAACTTGCTGACTATGTTCTCAGCAGCTGGCAAGTAGGTCGTGTCTATGTTAACCCTGTAGGTTCCGTTGCCTAGACGATCCAATTCTGGAGCCGCCCCTGGAAATGAAACGGTAACGTTTGCGTCATCTATGCCCACATTGAATGTTTCGTCCCAGTATTGGAAGTCTAGGTAGCCATACCATCCCCAATATACAATATCTGAGGCTTGTAGTGGACTAATCACAACGGTCTGGATTCTTGTGATTGTGAGAATCCCTTGAATCTTGGTGCTTGCAATATCTGGCTCGGCTGGGTTCGCTCTGATGGTAATACCCCAGATACCATACCCTATGTTGGTGGTGTCTATGCTAGCGCTGTAGATACCACCACCCAAGTCTGTGAAGTTTCCACTGGCT
>JAEORS010000272.1:0-3082 GCA_016840795.1 Candidatus Thorarchaeota archaeon
CGGAGCCCCCATAATCTTCTTTCTCAGTGAGAGTGCTCGAGAAGCTACGTTCCTTTGTAACAAGGCTTGGTAATCATGTTCACGAGTTCCTTTCTCAAAGTGTGTTCCTGTACAAACCCGCTGAGCTCCACGTCACAGAGTTTTATCAAAGGTAGTTCTGGAAGCTCGCCCTCAAGTTGCTCTGCTCCGGGTTCGTCTACGTTGATGGATTCCAAAATAGAACTGGAGATGTTCAACTCCTCCATCATTCTGAGTAATTGGTCGTACATGGGGTCGCACCAGAAGCAATGATGTGACTTGTAGAACTTGATGCAGGTTTCTCCGCCACATGGCAGACCGGCGGTGCCACTCCAGACGGGCAGTAGGCAAACAAACTTGGCACCTTTAGTTGAGTTTCCCTCAACTCGATCCTCCACCCATATCTCACCCTCGAGATTTCTGATGATGTTGTCAACCAGGGTCAGACCGAGACCTCTTCCCACAATCTGAGCATCTGGCTTCCCCGTTCTCCTGAACACGAATTCTTTCAGCTGGTCTGGAATTCCTGGTCCCTTGTCAGAGATCTCTATCCTGACCATCCTATCAGAGTCTATCACTTCGGCCTTCACATCGATTTCAACCAGACTTTCATTGGAGTGCATCGCCGAATTGTGGAGGATATTGAAGAGAACATGTTCGATGTATTTGTGACCCCGAATTACGAACTCTCCTTCGCAGATATTGGTGTTGACTGTTAGCTTCTTCCATGGGAAATCACTTCTGACAGACTGGAGCGCGGCCTGTAGATAGGCATGAAGATCTATTTCTCGTTTCAATGGAGGCTGGTCCTTGAGGCTGATTATCGCTCTCATGTTCGCAATCATTCTAGCCGACCTTCTTACATTCCAAGACGCTTCCTGGATTATAGAAGTCAAACTCTCAGGAATCTCCACTTGTGACTCAAACAAACCCATGGCGAAGAGTATTGCCTGGTTTATTGAATTCAAGTCATGTGTGGCAACATCAATAAGTAGGTCCGTCCGTTCACCCTCAAGCCTTTCTCTTTGCTCAGCTAGTTTCCTTCTATGGATGTTCTGTGCCATGAAACCTATCCTTCTCGGCCCGTTTCCCCCTTCCAACGGGCCAGCGGTCACCTGCACCCATATGGAAGTCCCGTCAGCCTTCCGCATCTGCATCTCTACACCGCTGACATTGGCTCCTTCCAGTATCCCCGACATCGCCATCCGCGTAGCTTTGAATGTTTCAGGATCTGTGGGTAGGAAAGACTCAATGTTTCTTCTGATTACGCTCTCCTCACTATGGCCTAGCAATTGAGTAGCCGCGCGATTAACTTGGAGCACCACGCCTCGTGGACTGAGCGTGAAGTATGCAATTGGTGACGATTGGAATAGCTGTCTATATCTCCTTTCGGATTGCTCAATGGCAGCTTCAAGCTCAAGCTGTTCAGTCATGTTTCTAACTATGCTGACAGTTGCTGGACTACCTTCGTACGCGAATTGAGACGTGCTCATCTCAACTGGCACCGGACGGCCATTCTTAGTCACCATACGTAGTCTAAAGCTTGAACTGGGACTCTCTCCAATCTTGAGGTCCTCAGTCTGTTCATCGTATGCGTATGCTGTAACGGGATCAAGTAAGATCGCGAAGTCACTCCCTAACAAGTCAGCTTCCTCGTATCCTAGAATACGGAGCAGAGCCGGGTTCACCATCGCGACCTTCCCATCTTGGACCACGACTATTCCGTCGTTTGCCATCCGGAGTATGCTCTCATATCTGTCCTCAGATGTGGGGTTGCGTACGGGCTCGTCCTCAGTCAAGGAAGAACACATCCGGTTTGGCTATCATACGACTTGCGTTGAAGCATTGGTCGTTCTCTATGAAGCGTCAAACAGTCTATCGTCTTTCCGACTACAATTAACCTTTGTTAGTGTCGCGATACTCTTTCGACGTGTCCAGTTCACAACATTTTAATAGTTATTCAAATGTGCGAATATTCGGAGATAGTGTGACAGTCCAACGGCGGGCAAACCTTAGCCCTTCTGACACAGAGAATTTGGTAGACATCTTCAGAGCCCTAACTGATGAGTCACGACTGAGGATAGTTCACCTCTTGATGAACGTTGACAGGATTAGCGTTTCCGAAATAGCAAGTGAATTGGGTCAGCATATCAGTGGAGTAAGTCATCATTTGCGAATCCTTCGAGACCTCGGCTTCGTTAAACGTGAGCGGGAGGGAAAGTGGATCTACTACTCAATGGATGACGAGTGCATCGATGACATAATGAGGAGAGCATTGGAGCATGTTGGTGGCAAGTGAACAGTCATGCTCGCACTGTGCCGGGCATGAGGAAGAAGACAAGAACTCGGACATTCGGCAGAAATATGCCCTAGCCGCATTGTCAACACCTACATGGGTTCTTGCCATAATATCAGAGTTTTTACTGTTCAGCACACCAGCCGTCTACATCCTGTCCCTAACTACAATCTTGCTTGCTGGCAGGTGGATAATCCCTCGTGGCATTCGGGGCGCCGTCAGTATCCACTTGGACATCAACTTCCTAATGACTTTCGCTGCCTTTGCCGCTTTTGTGATAGGAGCTCCGTTAGAAGGTGCATCAGCAATGTACCTATTCTTCGTCGCCAATCTATTGGAGGACAAGGCTAGGGCACAAATTCGGGAAGATATTGGTAGCCTCCTAGACCTAGCGCCTCCTCAGATTTCGGTGAAGCTATCGTCAGAGGTTGTATCTGTCCCTGTTGAGTCTGGACAGATTGGAGAGATAATGATTGTCAAACCAGGAGAGAGAATCGGGCTTGATGGGCATGTTGTCACAGGAGCAAGCATGGTAAACCAGAGCCCCATAACTGGCGAGTCGGTTCCTGTCCAGAAGGAGGTGGGAGACGAAGTCTTCGCTGGCACAATCAATCTTGATGGGTACTTGGAAGTAGAAATCACCCGCGTTTCCCAAGAGACCGTTCTTTCAAGAATCGTGACGTTGGTGGATGAGGCGCGTGAAAAGAGGTCTCCTTCTGAGAAGCTAGTTTCCCGTTTTTCTCATGTCTACACCCCTTTGGTCGTTGC
>JAEORS010000273.1:0-3081 GCA_016840795.1 Candidatus Thorarchaeota archaeon
GGGAAATCGAGGAACCTTCTCACGTGCTGGCCTGTCCGGCAACGGATATCCGAAACAGAGTAGCGCAATTGGAGATACCCACCTTGGCAGGTCGAACATCTCTCTATGTATCTCGATGTTCTCCATTATGTCGCCGACATAGCACGAGCCGATTCCTAGTGATTCTGCGGCCATCACGGCGTTCTGAGCTGCTATCAGAGCATCACAACAGGCAAGCAGGAGGTCAGATTCCTGGGGAGTGGCAAATTCAAACCCATCTTCCTCACACATTTCTGGTACACCCGAGTACTGGAAGAAATCATACCATCTCTGCATGTCCGCAAGAAATAGGAGCACATAAGGTGCCTTCGCTATGAACGGCTGATTATCGCATGTTTCGACTAGCCGATCCTTAGCCTTCTGATCAGTGACCTCGATAATTGAATAGTGCATCATGGCTCCTGCTGTTGGCGCACGGAATGCACTATGGATGATCCAGTCCTTGTGTTCTTGAGTGAGTGGTCGAGAGTCATATCCTCTCAGGGACTTTCTATTGTCGATGAGTTCCAGAGTTTCATTCATGGCTTCCAAACAGTGAGGCCGTCATTTAACAATTGCCGCCTCTCCTCGCGCTAAGAAGCACTAGAAATGAAGAATTGTAGAGAAGGTTATTAGGCGCGGTCCCGTTAAGTTATGGTATCCTCATTGGGAGAGGAGGTAATCACCGAAATGTCAGGAAGCACATACAGTTCAGGCACAGTTGTGGCCATCGCTGTGGTCTTCATCATTATCGGTGCGGGCGTTGGATATGGTGCGAGTTGGCTCATTGCGGCTCCGGATGGTGGACCGGGTCCAGTGGGTGCTACTCTGAAGGCAGGCTTCATCTATGTTGGTCCAATTGGTGACTATGGATGGAGCCATGCCCACGATCAGGGCCGGTTATACGTGGAAGGCAAGTATAGTTGGCTCGAAACAGTCTATCTGGAGTCCGTACCTGAAGACCAGACCGAGAACAGGATTGACTATCTAGTTAACGAACAGGGTTGCGATGTCATCTTCACGACATCGTTCGGGTTCATGGACGGCACAATCGCCGCGGCGGAAGACCACCCGGACACTATCTTTTTCCACTGCTCAGGGTACCAAAGAGCGGAAAATGTCGGCACTTATTTTGCAGACTTCTATCAGCTCTACTACCTCAACGGTCTGATGGCCGGTGCACTCACGTCGTCCGGGAAGATTGGTTACGTAGCAGCATTCCCACTTCCTGAACTCATCAGGCACATCAATGCATTCGAGCTTGGTGCCCAGGAGGCGAATGCGTCTGTCACATGCGAGGTCAGGTGGCTTCTAACTGATTGGTACGATCCGATTGCAGCAAGAAGTGCTGCAGAGGCGCTCGTAGCAGCCGGGTGTGACGTGTTGGCGTTCACCGAGGATTCGCCTACGGTCCTTGAGGTTGCAGAGGAGAATCCTGGTGTACTAGCTTTCAGCCACTATTCACCAATGCAGTATTTCGCCAACGATAGCTGCATCAGTGGTCAGCTGGCGGATTGGGGTGTCATGTATGAGGACATCCTACAGAAGATATACCTAGGTCAGTACACTAACACCAACCTCGAAGATGTAGACTATCTCTGGCTATTGCAGGAGGGCGGTATCGAACTCGGCGGTCTGTTCACAGAGAAGATCAACACGGAGTTCGTTGACGACCTACAGGGAATAGACGTTGTGGATCCTGTCTTGGGAACAATAAGCGTCTATGACCTCGTGATGACGAGATATGCGCAGATGTCGGACGTCAATGTTGTGTTCGAACCCTTTACGGGGCCACTTTACAACCAGACAGACGATCTCATAGTACAAGATGGGGTCAGAATGACAACTGGTGAACTTCTCACTATGGACTGGTTTGTGAAAGGAGTTATCGGAGACGCATCCCCGTAGGGATGACTTCTCCCTCCCCTCTTTTTTTTGATTCCGAAAAGACTATGATTAGGATGTTTTACGTGAGGATGCATTGGTCCCCTTGACCAGAGGGTACAGCCATGGAAACAGTCCTAGAGATGCAGAACATTTGCAAGAGCTACTTTGGAGAAGGCGGAGTCGAGATAAAGGCAAATGACAATGTGACATTCACTCTCAAGAGTGGTGAAGTCCATGCTCTACTGGGAGAGAACGGAGCCGGCAAATCAACTCTTGTGATGAATCTCTGTAGAGAACCTGATAGTGGACTAGTGACTCTGAACGGGGAGGAAGTTGAACTCCGCTCCCCGCATGATGCGCTCGAGCACGGAATAGGAATATCATATCAGGATCTCACCAGGACTCTGGTGGAGAGGCACACAATTGCTGAGAACATACTTAGTCTCACCAAGGGGTTCCTTCTCTCGCTCACAGCTGTTGAGAATGCTATCAAGAAAGCATTCATTGAATATGACCTGGGCGAACTTGATCCTAGGATGAGCGTCTGGAAGCTCTCGGGCGGAGAGAAACAGCGCGTTGAGATTCTGAAGGCACTGATAACAGATCCCAATATCCTGATTCTTGATGAGCCAACCTCAATGCTCACACCGCCAGAGGTGGATAGACTGTTCTCTCTGATTGAGATTCTAAAGAAGAAGGGTAAGAGCATCGTCATAATCACGCATCATCTTGGAGAGGCCATTCGAATCAGTGACAGAATCACAGTCTTGAGGGGAGGACAAGTAGTCGAAACGCTAGACGAAGGTCGAGTCAGAGAGCTGAAGAAAAAGCCGGTGGAGGGCAGACGCGAGCTAGCCCAGCTCATGGTAGGTAGAGATGTCCTCTACGACCTGAAGCGCAAGGCAATGCAGGAGGGCCCTATGGTCCTGAAAGTAGAGAATCTATGTGTCAACAATGACATGGGAGTCCAAGTTGTCAATTCACTCGGTTTTGAGGTCCGAGCGAATCATATTCTCGGAATCGCGGGCATCGCAGGGAATGGGCAGAGAGAGCTTGTGGAGGCTCTGGTACACTGGCGCGATGTCAAGAGTGGGAGCATATTCCTTCATGGAACAGATGTAACCAACAAGCCAATCAAGCAGATTAGAGATTCAGGTGTTTCATTGATTCCTGAGA
>JAEORS010000043.1:0-11507 GCA_016840795.1 Candidatus Thorarchaeota archaeon
CTTGAAGTTCATTCTTCATCCGATATGAAATAGCAAGTGCTAGCGTGACAGATCCTATGGCTAAGAGTACGACCAATGGAATCAACAATAAGATGGACGAGAGTATTCGTGGAGAGATATAGATTACAACAGCGCTAATGACTGTCGTCTGGACTAGGAGCACTCCGATGAACGCAACCGAATACCCGAGTACAATCTCGATATCTGTTAAAGGCGTACTCTGCATTCTCTCCAGTGTGCCTTGCTGTCTCTCTCGCAAGAAGAAGATTCCTGGAATCAGAAATCCGAAGAACACGCCCATGAAGCCAATAATAGCTGGACCCATGATTTCAATCATTGACATTCCAGCTTCTCCATAGACATATGTGAGATTGACATTGGCTTCACTCTCTCGTCCAAAAGCTTGTGCGATTGATTCAGAAAGAGACATCTGAATTGCTGTTAGTGCTGAAGCAGCTTCTGCAGTCTGTATGCCATTCACGAATAGCTCAACGGGTTGGTCTTCTCCGTTGATCGTGGCCTTTGTGAGATTAGAACCCACATATATCCCTACTACAACGGATCTGGTTTCGAGGAACTCGACAACTTCTTCACGGTTATCACACATGATGATAGACACATTGCCATTATCAGACAAGTTGTCTTCTAAGATCGCACCAATCGTAGTTGTGAATCCAACATCTTCATTGACAAGTGACAGATTGAATGAGAGGTCAAAAGGGCTTGGTGGAAGTGGTACTGAGAACGATATGTTTTGTTGTATCTCAACGCCTCTACTTCCGAATACTTCACTGGCAGCCTGTGTAGTCACATTACCTATCATCGCCAGAATGTAGTTGGCCTCCATCTCACTAGTTACATTGACATGCAATTCGAGTGTGACATTTGCTCCCTTTAGCAGACCCTCTGTGAGATTGAAAGGCAAGAAGAGAACGGCTTGAATCGATTCTCCAATATCATTGAAAGCATCTGCACGAGTTCTTTCAAAGACAGTGACATTCTCATTTTCTTCGAATAGAAACGATACAGCGGTTCCGAGGTTTTCTTCAAGGGGCGTATCTTGGATGCACACAGCTGTTGGGACATTCGCAACCTCTCCTGAAAGTATGAATGACCATAGGAATGTGATTAGGAGTGGTGCAATTATCATTAGACCGAGAGTCGGTCGGTCTCGACGAATCTGACGGAAGATTCTCCGCATAATCGAACCAATACGGTGAGAGCTGATATTGCGACTCATTGTCTGGTCCTCCTGACATAATGGGCGAAGGCTTCCTCAAGACCGGGTTGTTTCACAACAATGTCCTTTACCTGGAAGTTCGCTTTTGTCAAAGCTTGGAATATTCTGAACTTGACATCACTGCCTGCTGAGGCCACTATGAACCGCTTCCCTCTGATTTCAACAGGAGCTATGCTCTCCAATATGTTCCTGAGTTGAGGAGAATCGTCAGGGTCAATACTACCAGTAATTGTGCTCTCTAGAGGGAGTGAACCAATCAGGTCCTCTGGAGGACCATGGGCAATTAGCTTTCCTTCAAAGATCATGGCGACATTGTCGCATCTAGTCGCTTCATCAAGGTAGTGCGTTGTCATGACGATTGTTTTCCCTGTGTTAGCCAGAGAATGGAAATACTCCCAGAATTCCAATCGGAGGTCTGGACTGACACCGACTGTAGGCTCATCCAAGAATATCAAATCAGGATCATGGGTTATAGCACAGGCAAGGCTCACTCGTTGCACTGTACCACCACTGAGTACATCGACCGTACGGTCCAATGACTCAGTGATTCGCGTTAGTCTGGCGGCTTGTTCAACCAGCTCATTTCTTCTCTTTGGGTCCTTGACACCATAGCTGGCTGCAAAGAAATCGAGATTCTCTCTCGCAGTCAGATCGGGGTAGAGCGATTTGAGCTGTGTCATGTAGCCTGTGCGGGCACGCTCGTCAGCAGTTAGCTGGTTCGACTGTTTGTCACCAATGAAGCATGTCCCACTTGTCGGCGGCAGAATCCCTACCATCATCCGTACAAGTGTGGTCTTGCCCGCGCCGTTGGGACCAACCATCCCCAGAATCGTTCCCTTGGGAACATCAAGGGATACATTGTCCACGGCAATGACATCCTTGAATTCCTTGGTAACATCGACGGCTCGAATCATCTCTCTTGCCTCCATATGGTCATCTTCCTCAGGTCTGCGGCATCGTGTTTGTCCAGCGTTGTCACCATCTTCTTCTGCCTTCAGACTTCGCTGCAAGACCACTAGAATGGCAGAATCAAATCTCCCATCTTCATACTATATTGCATCCTACCCCCTCTTCTTGATTTCGTCTTGAATCTCCTTGAGCTTGACGAGGGCGTCAACTGGGGTGGTGCGTTCCAAGTCCATATGCTTCAGAATCTCAAGAATCGGGTCATCAACCGTCAGCGATTCTAGGCTTGTTTGGACGGGTTCATAGGAATCACGACGCCCTTCTCCGATAGTAACTTGATCCTCCCTCTCAAGGCGCGAGAGAATCATCTTCGCTCTCCGTACTACCTCTTCAGGCACTCCAGCGAGAGCCGCAACCTGAACACCATAGCTCTTGTCGGTCCCACCGTCCACAACCTTATGAAGGAAAACAATCGTGTCACCCGACTCTCTGGCAAGAGTGTGGACATTCTTCACGCCATGGTGAGTTCCGGCCATTTCCGTCAACTGATGGAAATGGGTCGCAAACATCGCCCTAGCTTTCATCTGTAGGATTCGCTCGGCCACTGCCCAAGCCAGAGCCATGCCATCGTAGGTTGAAGTGCCGCGTCCAATCTCATCAAGAATCACGAGGCTTCTCTGAGTGGCATTGTTGAGTATGTTTGCAGTCTCAATCATCTCGACCATGAATGTGGACTGTCGGGCCGTTAAATCGTCAAAGGCTCCAACTCTGGTGAATATCCTGTCAACCAAACCTATCTCCGCAGACTTTGCAGGTACAAAAGAACCCGTTTGAGCCAAGAGCACAATCAGTGCACACTGGCGCATGAAGGTGCTCTTTCCGGCCATATTGGGACCCGTGACTACCATGAGGGTGCAACCACCATCGCCAATCTCTACGCTATTTGGTACGAACTCATTTGGTCCTAGTATCATCTCCATTGAGGGATGTCTGCCGTCCACAATCTTGATCCTTGTGCCTTCAGTTACTTTCGGCCTCGTGTATCTTCTCGACACTCCGACCTCCGCGAGCGAGGCTAGCACATCGGCAACTGCAATGGCATCAGAATTGCGTCTTAGGATGCTGATGGATTCTCTGACTTGCTCTCTGAGCAGCTCATAGATTTCGAACTCGAGAGAATTGATCTTGTCTTCGCCTGCAAGTACAGCTGTTTCTTTTTCCTTGAGCTCAGGCGTTATGAACCTCTCTGCGTTTGCTAGAGTCTGCTTGCGGTCGTACTCCTTAGGCACCATACTGAGGTTTGCCTTTGTGACTTCAATGTAGTAGCCAAAGACCTTGTTGTATCCGACTCTTAGGGACTTTATGCCTGTCCTTCTTCTTTCTCGAACTTGTAGAGACGCAATCCACTTCTTGTCCGAGGAGATGTCCCCCTTCAGCTTGTCGAGCTCCTCATTGAACCCTTCTCGAATCATTCCTCCTTCTCGGACACTGACGGGCGGGTCGTCAACTATAGCGGTCTTCAGAGTCTTGGTGAGATCCTTAAGCAGGTCTATTGAATCAGAAGCCTCCTTGAGCATCTCTGACTTACATTCGCTCAGGCCTTTCTTAACTATGGGGAGCCTCTCGAGTATTACTCTCAGAGAGAGGAGGTCCCTTGCCCCAGCCGCTCCAAAGACGATTCTACTGGCTATTCTCTCTATATCGCCCAAGTTCCGCATGCTATCCATGATTGCTCTTCTCGTCAGAGCAGTTCGGGCCAGTTCATCCACTGCGTCGAGTCGTTTCTCAATACCCGGTATATCCTTGAGTGGCTGAAGTATCCACTGCCTGAGTCTCCTCCTGCCCATGGGGGTTGAGGTACTTGATAGCACGCTCAGGAGTGTCCCTCTGAGCGAACCATCTCTCGCGTTCTTCACCAGCTCAAGGTTCCTCACCGTGGTGCTATCCAGAATCATATGAGAGTCAACAGAATATGTGCTGACTCCGGTGAGAGTCACGGCGCCGGCCTTGTGTACCTCCTCAAGATAGGCCATGACTGCTCCAGCGGCACCCAGTGCGACCTCCTTGTCACCAAGTCCATACCCTTCTAGAGTTGTTACGTGGAATTGTCTTTTCAGACGCTGCTCCGCCTTGTGAGAAGAGAAGGCCAAGTCGTCCCAGTACGTTGTACGAGCACCGACTTCATCAAGGACACCTGCAATGTCGTGATTCTTCGGAACCGACTCTGGAAGCAGGACCTCAGCTGGCCTGATTCGTCCGATCTCGTTCAAGGAGGTTTCGCATAGAAATGTACCCTCGAATTCTGTAGCAGTGAATTCACCAGTTGAAACATCTACCGCTGCAAGTCCCACTTTGTCCTGATGTTCTACCAATGCCAGCAAGTAGTTGTTGGTGGCGTCTTCAAGCATCCCGGTTTCTAGCACTGTGCCCGGAGTCACAACTCTGACTACGTCACGTTTGACGAGACCCTTTGCCTTGGATGCATCTTCCACCTGGTCTGCAATGGCAACTGTGTGGCCAGCTTCAAGCAGCTTCGACACATACCTGTCAACAGCGTGGTAGGGCACACCGCACATCGGCCATTTGGCTACACCTTCTCCTCGTGAAGTAAGCACAATGTCGAGATCCTTGCTTGCTACCTCCGCATCCTCGTTGAACATCTCGTAGAAGTCGCCTAGCCTGAAAAGGAGTATGCTATCCGGATACTGTTTCTTCAACTCCAGATACTGCCGCTGCATCGGTGTAAGCTTCTTCACGCTGCCTCCCTGCTTCGTCCCCTTTCCTTTTCACTGACTAATAACAGCACCGCCTGAAGGTCTAGATTTCGCTTGGTGGTTTCTTCACGACACTTGGCGTTTCCCTTTGAGATCGTTGCCTTGGCCAATTGAACCATGAAAAGATGATTGCCTCAGTTGGCCGGTCAAACATCCAGCTAAACGAACTTCACGCAGGTTATCTGCTGAATTCTGTTACACGGTGTAACTATTGCGCTTGATATGCCTTCAGTCGTGCTCTTTGGTTACATTCAATACCTCAGGATTCGCAACTCGGTTCCATAGTGTAACAAATCATGATTCATTCTACACTGAAGACGAACAACTTTTTATGTCGTTGCTGTCCGCGGTTACAACACATCCATGGAGAATGGAGAATCTCAAAATGGTATATTATAACGAGATTCCAGAAGTCAACAAGCGGATGGTTGCGGGTTACTACCTCTTCCTCTGCTTGATTGGGTTCGCTATTCTCCTAGGACCAACGGGATCCGGCATACCAATCACTTTGGTTGGTATAGCCAACGAGCATGAGGACGTACTGGCAAGCCCGAATCCAGGTGGTACCGTGGGTAACGGTTCCTACGGATGTGGGGATGCTGGCGTTGGCTGTCATGCACACCCAGAGGAGTACAACTACTGGCTCATGACAAGTCACTTCAACTCGTCATACTACAACCCGGCTATAAACAGCACACATGTTTTCATAGGTGACCGTGCATATGACAATGCGACTTTCAACTCGGATTGCGCAAGATGTCATACCACAAACTACAATGAAACCGACCACACGTTTGATGCCTATGGAATCAACTGTCTGGAGTGCCACAATTTGACTAGCCCCTGGGTTGACTATAGTGGCGACAAATGCGGTGAATGTCATACTGGGGAAGATGCTGCACATCCATACCAGTACTACCAATGGGGCTTCTCAGCTCATGCCAACTCGTTGACAGACCTGAGAGCAAGTGGTCATCCGTCATACTACTGTATGCACTGCATGTCCGCTGAGGCTTTCATCCATCAACAGAATCCGGGAACTCTCGCAGATACCAACCCCGATGTGGGTTCGGACAAGGAGCCTGGCAACTTCACGCTTTTTGATCCGAACGATCCAATGTACAATGCGATTACCTGTCCTGCTTGCCACCAAGTGCACGGCAGCTATTCAGTTTCATCCCCCGCAATGATACGTGCGGCGAATGCCACTGAACTATGCGGCCTTTGCCACGTTGGCGACAATCATCCCATGTACGAGGTATGGGTAGGTGGGTCTCACCATCTGGCAGGTGTCGAGTGTATCGACTGTCACGGATACCAACTGGTTCCGTCGACTCACAGTCCCACAGGTTGGGCTGCCTGGCTTAATCACTCCTTTGCTCTGAACCTCACCATTACGTGCGGTCAGGATGATGGTCACATCTCGGGAGTGTCTTGCCACGGCGAGGAACTGGAAACTTGGGCACTCGGTCAGCTTCAAATGACTCATGATGCCTTCGAAGCTCTGATTGATGAGTTCAATGCTACGATCGTGTCCATTCAGGCAGTACATGACGCCTATGTGGCTACTGCTGGACATGATGCAACCCTAGCTGCAACTCTTGAAACTGCCATCGGAACAGCTGAAGGCAAGATGGACTACTATATCAACGATGGATCGGATGGATTCCATGACACGGAAGACATTTTCGGTTCCCTGAACGATGCATATAGGGCACTTCTTGAGGCTGAGGCAGACTTCTACGAGGGCATACCAGATGTTACAGTGACGGAAACAGTGACTGAAACCGTGACCGTGACACACACTGTGACAGTAATCGGAGGAGACACGCTTCTCCTTGTAGGTGGTAGCGTTGGTGGAATTGTCATCGGACTGGTCCTTGGAGTACTAGTCGGCAGACGTCGATAGTGAGCGAACAGGTTGGATAGCTCATGGGCGGTTACGGATGCTATGCATCCGTTCCCTTCCTTTTTTTCCCCGTGAGTCAACTAGAAGACGTCGGGCATGTAGTTTGTTTTGTCCGTAGGGACAAGTATATACATTGAATGAATTGGATTCACACTTAGGACAGGAGCATAGTACCATATGATGAGAAGGACGATTCGGATAGCACTACTATTACTGATATGCATAATGAGCATGGGAAGCACTGTAGCATATGACAGTCCGAATATGACTGATTCGGTATCAGTGGAGAATCTATATTTTGAAGCACAGGAACAATACAACATAAGCTCATACTATGACTTTGCTGTTGCCACGGGAAATCTGATGATTGACAATCTTCTGGATACGACCGACGGAGCTGTCTACTTCTATGGTAACCACGACTGGAGCTACGTAGAGAAGAATCTACAAAGCCTGATTGACTACTATTGGACAATAGCCGGTCTCACGAGATTGTACCAGATATCGGTGGAGCTTGGAAACCCGAACACAACACTATCAATCTGGATAAGCAGAGTCGCTGAAAGAATGGTTGACCTATTCCAAGATCCGGATTATCCCGGTTTCTATGTGAACGCATTTTCAGTTCCACTCTTGGCCCAGACGAAACGTTCAGGAATACAGGCATATGCGTATCAGGCACTAGTGACGGCAGAGAGCGTCAACAGCTCCATTGACTTCACTGATGCCAAGCAGAGTGCACTGAAGTCTATAACAGATATGCTCTATGACTACACCAATGGAGGACTTCACTTCTTCACTCTGAGAAATGGTTCGCTTGACATTCCCGAAACCATCAACGAAGTCTATCCAAACGACGGGAAACGGCTCGATCACCTAGTCCTTGCAACGACAATGCTCTATGACGAAGGCGAAGCGAGCGCTAATTCGACTCTAATCTGGATGGCAGATCGTTCATTGTCATTCATGATTGAGCATATGCCTGTATACAATGGCACTGACTACTTAGGTCTTAGACTCGCCACCAATCGAACCGGAGGAGACCCTCCAGGGATTCCTTCCAACGAAAGACCTGCTCGAACGGTGGTTTCAGACCTCAATGCAATGGCAATTCGTGCCCTTGTCAGAGGCCATGAGGTTACAGGGAACTCAACCTACCTGGATTGGGCTATGGAAACGCTGGATGCGTTACTGAAGTACAGTTGGGATGACGAACATGGTGGATGGTTCACCGAAATGGTTGATGGTCTCCCATACGAGCCTCCACCTGAGGAAGGGGTCAGGTTCTACAAACTCTCCGAGATTCAGTTCCAGATTGTCTTCACGCTCGAGGCATTGTATGAAGCCACAATCCATTCATTCTACATCCAGCTGGCAATCGACACACTCGACATAGTGCTCGCAAAACTATGGGATCCTGTTGATGGTGGTTTCGTATGGAACGGTGACCAAAAGGCGGATGTGCTCACTGAGGATTGGGAGCTTCATTATACCGCAGTACAGTCACAGGCGATTTTAGCTCTCGAGCGGATCTGGGCGTATGGACTTCCAATAATCTCCTACGTGCGAGTGTCACCTACGAACCCTCGACCATTTGATGAAATCAGTCTTGGTGCTACGGCTCTGGACTCTGATGGTATTGATACAGTCCTTGTCAACTATACGGTATCTCAGAATGACTCGGACCTTTCTTCACTAGTGCGACTCATGCCAAACCCAGAGGTTGGAGGAGTCTTCAACGCCTCCCTAGGAACGCTTCCTGATGGTTCTAGGGTCAACTTTGTAGTTATAGCAAACGACACTCTGGGCAACGTCTTCATTGCAGGATCCTACTACTTTGTGGTTAGGGAGGACATCTGGGGGCCAGTAGTAGTCCTGAGGGAGATATACCCAACTGGTGGCATCCGAGTTGGAGACGATGTGATCATTGAGATCGGGACCTACGAGTTTCCCATTCACAGTCATATAGTGTCGTGTCAGATTCACTGGAAAGTGAACGATGGGGCATATGAGCCTGTGAACCTGACTCTTGTAGATGTGGATGGGGAGTACCTGGTATGGCGGATACTCCTTGGTCAATTCTACTCTGGAGACGTGATATCGTTCTATTGTTTGGTGGAGGATGAATCCAGCAATCTTGGAGAGAGTGCATTGTATAGGCTTACGATATTGGGCCCATTTGAAACAGTTACACCGATAGCGGCCTGGCAAGTTCTAGCTGGGGTTGGCTTGGTTGCAGCACCAGGCCTAGGTTACGCCTATGCACGTTTCAGAAGGGGGGGCGCAATGGAGGCACAACGCGAGGGCAAGAGAGATGCACGTAGGCGGGCCAGGAGACGCCGACCCAGACGTGACAGGACTCGAGCAAACAGATAGAACTGGAGACTATTGATATGGACATAGGTACAGTATTCCTACTTACAGCGATCGGGGCTGGTGTCATAGATGTTCTAGTCTTGATTGCTGGGCCAAGAATCAAGAATTACGAAACAATCTCTCAGGTCCTTGCTCTGATCGGATTCCTGTCCTCAGTCGCAGCACTGGCCTGGATGGGCGTTCTCATCTTCAGCAACGAATTCCAATACGAGTATGTCTATCTGACTACGAAGACTACGGCAAGCTGGCCACTGAAGCTCTCTGCTTTGTGGGCTGGTCAGTCTGGTTCACTAGTGTTTTGGAGTATGCTATCCTTTCTTCTATACTTTGGTTTCCGTATGCTTGTTCGTGGATATGAGGACGACACCATAGTCTACAGAGCGGCTGTGATTATGATTATGCAGACAGTTCTTATCACAGTAAACGCGGTCGTGTCCGATCCATTTAGACTTGTGCCGGCTAGTGTGCCCACGGAAGGGCTTGGACTTAACCCACTATTGAGGACAATCTGGAATGTCATTCATCCACCCATAGTGTTTGTGGCCTACGCTCTTGCGGTGGTACCGTTTTCAATCAAGCTCGCTGGCTTTACAGTGAGATCAGAGGAGAGAGATTCCGATCCGATTCCCGTAGTAGAGTCAGTAGCAAGACTGACAACTGTGGTATGCTGGCTGATGTTATCGGTTGGTATCGCACTTGGGGGGTACTGGGCCTATATAGTACTAGGATGGGGAGGCTACTGGGCATGGGACCCCGTGGAAACAACATCACTTGTGCCTTGGCTGCTGCTTACTGCCTACTTTCATGCAAAGGCAGTCTTCAGAAACAATGATGTCCTACGTGATTCCTTTCTAGTGTTCACATACGTCACTGTACTCTATGCAACTTGGGTGACAAGAAGTGGTATTCTCAACTCGGTCCATGGTTTCTCAATCACGGCAGTGAGTTGGACAATGTTTGTAGTTGTGGCTGCGAATTTCATCATAGCAGCTCTTCTCACAACGCGTGCAGGCTACATTGAACTGGATGAGGAAGAGAGCGGAGAAACTCGATTCTTCTCAACCTCAGACCTGAGAGATCTTTCGATAAAGGTTGCCCTGATTGGCATTCTCATAATTGTTACAGTATCGGTCATAGGTGTCGTAGCGCCTGCTGCAATCAATCTTACACTCGCGATTACTGATCCGCTGAATCTTCAAGACAACATGGTAGGAATAGGCATTGAGTTCTTCAGAGCGGGCTTCTACCTAGGCTCTCTCTTCCTTTTGGTTTCCGCGTTCTATTGCATCAAAACAGCAATCATAAGCATCAGAAGGAAAGGGATTCTCATATTTGTGCTCCTAGCTGCAGGGGCAGTCCTTGGAGTACTTACAGCTCTTGATGGCAACCTGGCACTGCCGACCTACTATTGGCCTGCAAATGCGCTCATACCTCTCGGAATAGGCGGCTTGGCTTATCTCATTGCAGCTTTTGTACGTGCCATAGCAGGTCGCGAGGGTCCCACACTAACTATGAGAAGAATGGGTAGAATCATGCTTCATTTGGGTATCGTGGTGCTTCTACTCGGAGTCTTTGCCAGTGAGAATGTCGTCTATGAATCCAACGCTGGCTATATAGATGGAGCTTTCGATGAGGTTGCCCCTGGCATAGTGGTGCAAGTAACCGATATCAACCTAGAACACTGGAACCATGAACGTGATTTCAGCATGCTTGTTACAGTGCGAGTCATAGAAGGAGGTGTCTTGGCGGGTGGAGTTTTGGATGGAGGAACCGTCGTGGGCATAGGCATAGCCACAATCAAAGGAAACCCAGAATGGGGCCAGGTCACGCACGATGTATACATACAATCAACCGCTTTTCGAGATGTTTTCATAGCTGTCACGCAGTTCCAGAGTGTTCCTCCCGGCGTGATGCAGGTGACCTTGCACACGAAGGTGTTGCCCTTTGTTTCGTTCGTCTGGCTGGGTGCCTTTCTGATGGTTATGGCTCTTTTGCCCATGGCCTTTATCGAAGCAGCAGGGTTGCTCAGTTCATTGAAGACCAAAGATCAAGATCTCTATGAGGAAATCGCTGAAGTATCACCTGAGTATAAAGCACTGGCAGCAGATTGACGCTCTCGAAGACTGTTTCTTCGGCTAGAATGTGCGTTGGGTTAACATTGCGGCCTACTAGCGGCAAATCCACTTCGCAACAACAGAAATGTGGAATCTTTCGGCAATCCCTCTGGATAAAACAGGAAACTTCAAGAAAGCTTTCTAAGCCAGCATGTGCAACACTAGGCGCACGATTCGGAAGTACCTCT
>JAEORS010000044.1:0-11500 GCA_016840795.1 Candidatus Thorarchaeota archaeon
CGTATTGTCACAATCTTAGAACCCAATTACCTGTTGGTTGTTGTGATATCAAAGGCTGATGATGCAGGAGTGGACTTTGAAGATCTGCTACCAAGGTTCCAATCAATCGCAACACGAATGGAGCTTGTGATGAGCTCAGAGAGCGATTTCGGACAGCAGTCAACCATCGGCCGGATTCTTGAACAACTCCCCGCAATAACCCAAGCAATGCTCCTGACTGAAGAGGGCATGCCACTCGGATCTGTGGGGTTCGAGGACTCAATTGAACTGGCTGGTCTGGCAAGCTCCATCTTCTCGAATGGACTTACCTTCTCCCAAGAGACCGACTATATCACCATGACGGCTGGAGAGCTCGAACTCATGGTGGCCCGTGTTGATGAGAACCGGCTAATCATGGTGGCCTGCCGGGGACAAAACCCCGCTGAGCTGGCTGAGAGGGTTCGTGATATTGTAGCCGGCCTAGGCTAGGCCTCCTCGGCCCGAATCTCTCCTATCTTCCTATCCGAGTCAGCTATCGATTCTTCATCATCTTCAACAGCACGAAAGTCCCATTCTCTTAGGTTTATTGTGATGAAGCAATCCTTGCCGCGTTCAGGGCAGTCAATACGGATGGTGACACGCTCTTCGCTAGCCTCTCTGATCTCGGGGTTTAGACAGCCGTCCTCAAGCTTCTCCATCAAGAACATTACGAATGCTTCTGAGATTGTGTTCAGACTGCCGGTAAGAAGCGCCTGTCCGAGTTCGTCAAGATAGTGCCTCTTCTTTCGACCCTCTTTCACTACCTTTACCAATCCCACCTTCTCCATTCTTGATACGTGCCACCTAACAGTATCGTGATGGACTCCAAGGGTTTCTGCCATCTGTTCTTGATAGCAAGCTGGGTTATTCACGATGTATGCAAAGATGCCTTGGGCCGTTTGACTTCTCATCGTGAGATATGCCATCTCCGCCTCTCGCGACCTCAACATCTTTGGATAGTACAGCCGCTTGCCCGCGAACTTGATTGACTTGACTAGGCCCTCTCGTTCGAGAATCCTGAGGTGCCAGGTCAAGGTCCCCAGAGGCGATTCGAGCATTTCAACCAATTCGAGCAGGTACGTGCCGGGATTCTCACAAAGGACTTGGTACAAATCACGCCGAAAAGGATGAAGAAGAAGTGCCATGCGTTTCTGCCGACCCATCGTACCGTCCTCTGGTCCTGCTCAGTTCAGATTGATGCGAGAATGGAGAATAAAAGGGCTTCGACAACCAATGGTACAGAGCCTATCAGACAGAATCCTTTATTTCTAGCTATGAAGGGTATCGTGCCGTCTGAGTGAGGCGTTGAGGGAAGGATTTGTGCGGGATAACTGGGATTGTTGGGAAAGATCGTGACGACATCGGAAAGATTCTGATTCAATGTAGTAGCAAGCTTGCCTACAGAGGATATGACTCAGTTGGTTTGGCAGCTGTGAGAAATGGAAAGGTAGAGCTGAGGAAAGAGGTCGGTACAGTCGAGGAAGTAAATCGGTTGCTACGACTTTCCGAGATGAAGGGTGACAGGGGAATAAGCCAACTGAGATGGGCCACATATGGTGCACCAACGAGGATTAATGCCCAGCCACATTTCGGTTGTGAAGAGGTCTTCTACGGGGCACATAATGGAAACATCCACAACTATGTGGAGTATCGCCAAGAGCTTACTGATGCGGGTCATATCATTCGGTCGGAAAATGATGGAGAGCTATGTGTTCACGCTGTGGACAAATACTTCGAAAAGACAGGCGACATGTTTGAAGCAGTCCAGTTGTCAACGAAGGACCTCCAGGGTGCGTATGCGTATGCGGTAGGACGAGCCGACACCCGGGAGATATACGCTGTGAAGATGGGCTCTTCTCTCGTCGCCGGAGTAGGAGAAACTGATACTATCGTTTCTAGTGATCTGCCCTCTATCCTTCCGCTAACAAACAGGGTGTTGTATGTCAAAGAGGGTGAAATGCTCAGGCTAACAGAAGACAGAGTTGAAGTCTTTCGAATCGAGGACGGCAAGAAACTCGACCGAGATTTGGAGATTAGCACAGTTGACCCGCATGCAGCTGAACGGGGTGGATATCCTCACTTCATGCTTAAAGAAATCAACGAACAGCCAAAGGTAGTCAAGGATGTTGTGGGCTCCCTCCAAGGCCCCGAAACCAACAAATGGCTCAAAATGATAGAAGATGCATCCTCACGTTACCTCGTGGCCTGCGGGACGTCTTACCATGCAGGTATTGTGGGAATTTACTACTTTAACCGATATGCTGGGATCCCATTGACTCCCTCCATTGGCGGCCAGTTCATCCCCATGTATGGCAACACCTTGAACGAGGACAGTCTTTGCATTCTTGTGTCTCAGAGCGGAGAAACCAAAGACATACTGAATGTTCTAGATCACACGAAGAGCACCAAACACGGGAAGAGCCTGGGTGTCCTGAATGTGATAGGAAGCACTCTGATGTTCAACGCCGATGCCTACATTCCCATGGTCTGCGGATACGAAGTATCCGTTCCTGCAACCAAGACATACTACTCACAGACGGTCATCTTCGCCTATCTTGCAGTGATGCTGGGTGAACGAAACGGTACATTGGACCCCTCAGAGGCAAAACGTCTTGTCAGTCTGCTGGCCAACGATTTGCCCCGACTCACACAGGATACAATTGACCGCACAGGGATTCAGGCCAAGCGCCTAGCAAGGACGTTGGGACAAGTAAAAGATCTGTATTGCCTAGGTTATGGGTTCACAGATGGCGTTGCAAGAGAGGGTGCCCTCAAAATCAAAGAGATAGTGTACAATCACTGTGAAGGTCTCTACAGCAGTGAGTTCAAGCATGGTCCGCTGAGCATCGTCACAGATGGATACCCTGTCGTATTTGTCACGACAACAGAGGACAGTTGGATGGTCATCAATCATCTAAGTGAGGTCCGCGTCAGGGGAGGGCGCACTATCATAGTCGGTCAATACGAAGACAAGCTGCGGAGTTATGTGGATTCTAAGGCAGACTATCTTGTTGTGCCTGAATCTGACCTCTTCATAAACCCCATCCTCGATGTGATTCCCCTCCAATTGCTGAGTTACTTCATGTCAATCGACAGGGGAATGAATCCGGATCTACCAAGAAACCTGTCGAAGACTCTTACGGTCGACTAGTCCTTGTCGCCAGTTTCTCCAATCCTGATTGCCCTCATCTCTGACGCAACTACATTGCCTGCGTCGAACCCTTCTCTGATATTGACAACATCATCGTTGTCAACCTCAAAGACACCAATGAGCTCATTCTTGTCTGCAAGCGCCCACTGCCCGTAGATAGTAATGCTTGAATCGACATCACATTCAACGAGCCCGAGTGTCCCTGAACTCGACCACCAGTTCAGGCACTTGCCCCTGAATCCAAGGCTATAGAGAAGGTCCGTCCATAGCTCTAGTAATTTCGTAGGGCCATGTCTGTTCCTAAAGGTTACTAAGACGCTTCCCTGTGCTCCTTTCAGCCCCTCGGCAATCTTCTCTGTTTCATCCTTGTTGAAGAGCTCCATGAATAGTCGAATGAGGTCAAGGTGGCGGTGGTTAAAAGCACCTCGTTATGGATAAAAGGCAAGGCGATGGTGTCAAGGAGAGGTTGATACTTCTTGACTCCCGAGCGCTTGTCACCAATTGGCCTATATTCGTCAGATCCGTGGTCTCCAAGAGTAGATGCCCTGGAGAGAGCTCTGAATTCTCTAGAGGTAGAGGTCCTAAGAGTAATCCCCTGGAAGGTTTCTAGAATTGGTTCTTCTGACCAACATCAGATCGTGTCTGGAACGCATGACCTGACCTCCCTTGAGCTTCTTCTAGTATTGGACCTCGGGGCAAACGATATCGGGACTTTCTTCTCCCGGGTCGGGCTTCTCTCCGCTTTGGCTGAAATGGGTGTAGACATAGTCAATTCTGTGTCTTCGATACTCCAGATGCGGAACAAAGCAGAAACCATGAGGAAACTGGTCACTGGGGGCCTTCCGGTTCCCAGGACACTCATAACGGAGTCAATTGAAGATGCCGCGGATTTTGTGAGAAACAACTTCCCCTGCGTTCTCAAGCCAATCACGGGTTTCGGCGGATTCGGGGTTCAGTTGATTGATAGGCCCTTCGACTTGGAGAATATCTACGACTACCTCAAGTTTCACAGTCAGATGTTTGGGAAGGGTGCCTACTTACTTCAAGAGTATATTCGCGGACCAGGGTTTGACGTCAGGGCCTTCGTTTTGGACAATGAAGTCATTGCAACGATGCAGAGGGTCAGCAGCAGGGGTGAATTTGTCACAAACCTACATGCCGGAGGGCGCCCTAGACCCAATGATATTGATGTGATAGAACTGGCAATTCAAGCTGCTCGATCCGTGAAAGGGCGGATGGTAGGTGTTGACCTACTCCCAGACCGTGGTGGCGACTTGTGGGTGCTTGAGGTGAATGCTACTCCGGGTTGGACCGGCCTAGAGAGAGTGACCGGCACTGATATTGCGGGATACGTCGCCGATTCAATCTCTAGAAGCTAGATTTGGCTTTCACACTTGTGCTCATCCATAAATATTTAAGAAACTCAACGAGGGTTGGCAACACGCCAACACCCCAGAGACACCTATGTGTTGTCAGGGGTCGGAATCCGCCCTGCCAAGCAGGGACTGCAAAACGAAATTCTGAGGCTAAAGAGTGTGACAGAAGCAGTCGAGGAGAAACCAGAAGACATTGAGTTTCTTCGGGCGCGTCTAAGAGAATTGAAGACACAGGCTCGAGAGGATCTTGAAGTATTGCGAAGAAACAGAGACAAGATGAGAGAATACAAGAATCTCAGGGACTCGCACAACAAGGAAGTGCGTGGACTCATCGAATCTGTGAAAGCCGAACGTGAAGCGCGAGACAAGATCAACAAGGAGATAAACGATGCCAAGCAACGGAGGACCGCAATTCACGCCCAGCTCAAGAGCATATATGATGAGATTCGGGATCTTCGTAGTAACATTGTTGGAAGTCCATCAACAGATCAACGCAGAATGATGCGGCGGGTGGAGGAACTTGAGTGGCGTCAGCAGACAGAGCAACTCTCAATGGATGAAGAGAAATCAATAGTAGAAGAGATTGCCCGTATTGAGGCCAAGCTTGTCGAGATTGGCCAAGAGAAAGAGAAGCAAGACCGAATCAGCGAGCTGAGAAGGCTGGCCCGCCGTCTGAAGGGAGAGGCTAGCGAGGCACATTCCAAGGTCTTGGAGCTGTCAGAGCAATCTCAAATCCACCATCAAGAGGTCGTCCGAATTCGACCGGAGCTTGAAGAACTCAAGCGGTCTGCCGATACGTCCCATCAGAATTTCGTCGAATGGCTGAAAAAAGTGAAAGAGGGCGAAGGCAAGCTCAAAGAGGTCCGCGATCAGATAGACGAGATCTATGGCAAGATTCGAAAACACGAGTCCGAGAAGAGGGACTCTGCACGTCAGGAGAAGCGCGACATCCAAATGGCTCATGAGCAAGAACGTCTTGATGCCGCCGTTGAGAAGCTTCAAGCTGGGAAACGACTGACATTCGATGAGTTCATTCTCGCCCAACGTGGCGTTGCGGATGACAAGAAGCAATCTAAGAGAAGCCGGGATAGGGAAGCCCGCCCCGACGAGAAAGCCTCAGATGAGGTCCCAGAAGATCAGTCAGAGGAGCCTCAGGTCGTTGAATCAACTCACGAGAATGAACCTTCCGCTGAAAAAAAGGCAGCTGAGTAGCCTGCCACAGATGAGCTAGCCATGGAAAAGTATCTTTGTGAGGAGAAGCTCCTGATTAGTCATCTCAAATGGGTAGTTGTTCAGTACTTAGTGAGGTGGGCAGATGAGTAGTGTAAGTGAGCGCCCCGTAGGGCGCCGTTCAGTCGTGACAGTCTTCTATTCCCTAGCGATTGGTTCAGGCGTGATGCGCTCAATCTCGGTCACGCTTGACGTTGCTGCTCTCAATACACTCATAGCTGATCCACTTGCTTTCGGTTTCATGTCACAATGGACAAGCCTTCTGGTAACGGTTCTGCTTGTTAGTGTTCTAAGCCTTCCTCGAAGAGCCTCGTCTGGCAGTCGAAGAACGTTTGGCTATTCCCTGGACCCCGACTTTGGAAGACTCAGAGTTCTTCCTAGACGACCCATGCTCTACCTCTTGGCATCGGGAGCATTTGCTGGACTGTCTACCTTCTTCTACTACTTCTTGGCTGGTGCGACAGACGCCTCAGTCGTACTACCCTACGGGCAACTTGTGATTGTCTACCTACTCATTGGTGACCTTCTAGCAGAAAAGGACACGCCGACTATCGTAGAGATTCAGAGCATCACCTCAGTCGTCATAGGAGTCCTGCTTATTGGTGTGACACCGGGCGGATTCGACCTGCTCACTCTTATCGTTGTGGTTGGCCCAATGAACATCTCGTCTGCATTATACACATACTATCAACGGGTGACAAAACGATTCGAGATGAGTCCTGGGCTTCGAGTCGACTCTCTTAACATGCGCCTCTGGACGCTCTTGTTCTTGAACGGCTTCTTCAGCTTCATGTCCTTCTTTTTCCTAGAGGATTCTAGCTGGTTACTGATGTCTGAAACTTTCTCGTCATTACTGTGGATCATGGTGGCTTCTTCGGTCGCCACTTTCTTGAGCCTGGTCATGTACGTAAGGGCGCTGGGCAGAGGAACTATGGCGGTAGTGAACTCACTCGCCGCAGTTTCTGTCATACTTGGCATTCCAACTACGGTCATCGGGAATCTAGTAATGCCTGGAGCATTCGGTTCTGTCACTTACGATATGTTCCTGTGGATTCTCAAGATATTCGGTGTCGGTCTGATTCTGATTGGTGTCGTTGCGTTGCAGGCGGCAGACGTACGTTCGCTCGTACTCATTAAGGTCCGACCGCAGACGGGAGATATATTGCCGGAACTCTACGACATAAGAGGGGTCGAAACGGCCGCGGCTCTGGCTGGCTCGCAGGACTATCTGCTTAGCATAAAGAGTCGAAGCCTAAGCAAGACGCGAACTGGAATACTGAAGAAGGTCCAAGCAATTCCCGAGGTTGAGATGATTCAAACGTTGGTTATACTAAAGGACTACAGGTAGGTTTCCCGTGACAATGGAGGATAGAAGAATTGACTGACACAATAAGGGCATATGTCCTGATGGAGATTGAGATTGGAAACACGGACAGAGTCGTGGAGCAGCTCAAATCAATCAACGAAGCGACACGAGTTGCAGTCACAACCGGAGTCTACGACATCGTCGTGCTTCTAGAAGTTGAGAGCCTTGAAGCTCTCTATGAAATAACCGTAAACAGGATCCATAAGATTCCCGGAATCCGGGACACTTCCACTGCTGTTATCGAGAAGATGATTGGGTAGAGGAAGAAGTCAGCTTCATCCAATGACCTTAATACGCACATTGATGCCCTACTGCTCAAGCAGACAGCTCTAGCGACAGAGAGAGCTATTCTGTAAACAACCTGCTCAGGATGAGGCTGCCTTGGAGGAGAGTGTTGAAGTAAGAATACTAGGGTTAACAAAGAACTTTGATCAGATTGTTGCCGTTGACCACATGGAACTGAATGTTCCTGAAGGTTCCATCTTTGGTCTATTAGGGCCAAATGGTGCGGGTAAGAGTACAACTGTACGGCTCCTATGCACTCTTCTCAAACCTGTGGAAGGTACGGCGGAGGTCGCGGACTTCGATATCCTGCAGGCGCCAGTGAAGGTGAGAGAGGTCACTGGTGTATTGCCGGAAGAGGCAAACCACACACTCTACCCTGCCATGAGCGCCTACGGGAATCTCGAGTACTTCGGAAGACTCTATGGAGTTTCCGAGGAGGATTTGCCTGGCCGTATTCAGGAACTGTTGGAGTTCATGGAGTTGTGGGAACGAAAAGACGACAAGGCGGGAGAGTTGAGTACTGGCAACAGACAGAGGCTTGCACTCTGTCGAGCTCTCTTGCATGGACCCAAAGTGCTCCTTCTGGATGAACCGACCGCGGCGCTGGACCCTGTGGCTGCAAAAAGAGTCAGAGAACTCATACTGAGTCTCTCGCAGAAATCCGGCCAGACTTTCTTCATCAACAGTCACAATCTAGCCGAAGTCCAGCGGATATGCGATAGGATCGCAATCATTGACGAAGGTAGGATTCTGCTCACTGGGAAGACTGCTGAGCTACGAGAGAAACTACAGGCTCAACAAGAGTATAGGATTAGAGTTGCCGGGGACCTGAGTGAGGCGGAATCAGTAGTGAAGTCAGCAGACTATGTCGAGTCAGTTCAGTCCGAAGTGGATTCACTTCTTGTGGTGATTACTGACCCCATTGAGAACAACTCGCGACTAATGCGAACTCTTCTGGATGCAGGTGTCAAAATCGTTGAGTTTGCTGAAGAAGAGGCCACTCTTGAAGACCTCTACCTTGAGGTCATCAAAGGAGGTGCCTCGTAATGGCTCGCAATAGATCCTGGGTGGTCGCCATGGCCGACTTCAAGGCTGCAATGGCTCTTCGTTTCGTGAAGTTTGGTATACTGGGTCTAGGGTCTCTCGGCCCCATTATGGTGGTTGCCACCGTTGTGAGTACAGTTCTACTGCTGCCTCCGGGACCTGATTATGATATGTTGATGCTCTTCATGGCTCCGATGGTGTCAACGATGCTTGCTCTCTTCTCCGTGATTCCAGCATCAATGATATCAGCAAATTCCTTCGTGGGTGAAAAAGAGCAAAATACCCTAGAGCCGCTTCTAGCGACCCCGTTGACGGATGGACAATTGCTCCTGGGCAAGCTACTGGCTTCCTTCATTCCGAGCGGCATCATGCTGTTTGGGGGAACCGCAGTGTCAATCGTGGCCGAAAATGTGATTCTCATGTCACTCGGTCGTCCATTCACTCTTCTGCCCGATGTTCCAGGTATAATCTTCATTTCACTAGCAGGGCCAGCGATGATTTTGGCTGTGGTATCACTCATGATTCTAATCAGTGGAAGAGTGAGCCGAGTATACGAGGCCTACCAGGTGAGCATGTTGGTGGCTCTAGTTCTCATCATTCCAATGATTGTGCCATCGTTCTTCATCGGAGCGGGACTCGATCAATCACTAGTCTGGACGACATACATGGCCACCATTCTGATGGCCATTGCTATAATGGCAGTGACCATGGTTCTTGCTGTCAAACGGTTCAACAGAGACACAATGATAAGACTGACCTAGAAGAGAAGAGGGTACGATGCATCTTCGCTTTTCTGCTAGTCACGTATCTTCTTCAATCCAGTAGGATATCTGATCGCTAAGTCTCTGTATATTCCCTTGAACCTGCTCAGTTCTTCTTTGTGATGAGCTTTCACGTCACCGATTACCTTCGCTGGGACTCCCACTGCGATCTTCTCAGCAGGAACCTCAAAATGCTGTCGCACAACAGCCCCCTCACCTATTATCGCCCACTCACCCACGACCGTGTAGTCTGATACAATAGCTCCCATTCCCACGACTGCTTCGTCCTCTATTGTGGCATTGTGCACTATGCA
The DNA here is from genome assembly GCA_016840795.1 of Candidatus Thorarchaeota archaeon. Lineage (GTDB taxonomy): Archaea > Asgardarchaeota > Thorarchaeia > Thorarchaeales > Thorarchaeaceae > SMTZ1-83. The sequence continues at coordinate 9,546 of JAEORS010000044.1, forward strand.
TCCATGGCCCAGAGTCACGTTGCTGCCAATGATCGTGATCTCATCTGGTCTTGCGTGAACAATAACATTGTCTTGAACGCTGCACCCATCACCTATTCGGATCTCTCCGTAGTCTCCCTTGACGACTGCACCTGGTGCTATGTAGCACTCCTTTCCGATCGTGACCTTACCTATCACTGATGCAGAATGGCTGACGTAGGTGTTCTCCCCTATCACTGGAACTCTGTTCTCAAACTCATATACTGTCAATCTCACGACCGTGTTTGCGTGGTACACAATCCCGTTATTAGATTGAGGGTGGGTGAGCTACTGCTTTCGTCCAACTATGTAGTTCTCTTAAGACTGTCCGAAACGTTAAAGGCCTACCTTTGTGAAGGCCTGTCGATAGGCTCGTAGGTAGAGTCGGAGATGTTAGAAAATGCCCACAGAGGAAACTAGCTCCAAGGAGTTTCCCCTCTTCCCAATACTTCGAGGAGAGTCCGTCGGAGAAGACGGGGATTTTTCTGGTCACGTGTTCATTCTGTGTAACCCTGAGGATTTTGACCGCGAATGGGCGTCAGATGATATAGCAGTTCTTGGCGGCGATCTGAATGAATATGTCACAGAGAACCCGGAAGTGTTGAACAGTCTCTTCAAGAGTGTTTCAGCAGTCTTATCCGAGTTTGGAGGTCCTCTGAGTCAGTTCTCCTCCGCCGCCATTGAGCAAGAATCAATCTGCGTCGTCAAGATAGCCGATGCAAGTCACGTCCTGGAGAACGATATGCATATTCGTGTCGCTGCAAAGGAGAATCAAGGAGACATCTTCTTCATAGACTGAATGCCATTTTCTGCATTCTCTCGACAAACCTTCTTGAATCACCAAGGCTTTATGGCACAGCAGGTCAATGGGCCGAGTCCATCTCTGAAACCCGTGGAGCGAGGAGCTTGAAGACACGGTACCTGTTGCTAAACTGGAAGAGGGTCAGACTGTTCCAGATGCAGGTGATCATTGGCAGCGCAATCCTCTTCGTGTCATACGGGGCTTTCCTTGTTTCATACTGCGAGGCACTTGAGGGGTTCTCTCTGGCCCTCCTGATGCTCCCAATCCAGATTGGAGTAGGCTTGGTATCTACACGATACTATCAGAAGATTGGCATGAAGTCGAGGCGGAAACTAACATTCTTGGATCCCTTCGAGCTTGGCGGTGATTGGAACAATCTTGAAGAGGAGTCAGATGTTGACGAGATAACTAGTCTGTTTCAGAGTCTTCAACTTGAGCTTGAGGGTGTACAACAGAAGACGGATGACGTTCTCGACCTCGCTTGGTTTGTCGTAATAGTCTGGTCAGCAATCTCAACCGCGGCAGCTGTATTGATTGGCAGCATTCCCTTCCTTTGCGTGAGCCCCGTCCTCGTCTTAGCTGGTCTGTCTGCCATTTGCTACTACAATGGCTATCAGTGCGAACCCTCGGGCTCGTTCACCGAAGACCTGGATCATCTGGAGTATCTTGTATGTTCAAGATTGTCGGCTATTCAGACAGCAGCTTCAGGCTCCTTCTCCCTACCGTTCCTGAAGTGGAGGTCGAAGAACCATACTCGAGTCCTAGCGGATGTGGGAGCCTATCTACTTGGACGCTCTCTGGAAGAAGCCGACTCCATCATTGCATATTCCGTAGGATTCTCGCCGACTCAGAATGAACGCATCGAGATGCTATTCTCTGTCCGCAATGACCCTGGTACGCTTGATTCGCTGAACGGCCTCGAGCTCATGGACGACCTTGAATGGAGTGTATCAAGGGAATCGGCACCTACGTGGCATAAGATCGCCCTCTTGAACACAAGAGGGAGTCCAAATATACAGGACCCGGCTACCCTAGTCAAGAGTCCCTCCGAACAGGAGAAAGCGACCTTTGCCCTCGCCAAGGCAATCGAGTCTATACTCGCTCTCTTGAGTTCAGACTAGCATTCTCGGATTTT
>JAEORS010000274.1:0-3026 GCA_016840795.1 Candidatus Thorarchaeota archaeon
CCCCGCACCCACTACAATCAGCTCCAGTGGAATCTGACCGACAGTGAGTGAGTCATCTACGACGACGTTATCGATTGTCCAGTTGTTGTTCATGAACACAACAAAGTACTCACAGGACTCTGCATCTATGACATTATCTGTGGCTTGAATCACTTGAGTGCCATCTATCCAGATAGTGATTTGCCCTGCCCTAGTACGTGTCACATCGATATGTTTGCTACCTTGTTCTCCCTCATCGACGTCAAATGAGCCAAGGATTGCGTAGTCTGTGCCTACTATCCCAGGTGTGGTGGTGCCCCTAAGTAGTCTGAAGGCGGCAAACATCGACTCTCCTGATATCACAGGCTGTATCTCCACGCAGTAACCATTCCAGTTCTCGGGGTCCGAGCTCATGAAGAATATCTTTGGAACGGCGGCCTCCTCGGTTGAGTTGAGATCGTATTCAATATCAAAGCTCCATGTTCCTGATGTCACTGTGCTCTCATGATAGATTATACCTGGAATTACACACAGATCGCAGCCAACCGGAGTGCCACCCACAACCTCTAGCAGATTGTCAGCAGCTGACCACTCTGAACTGACTACACTCCATCCATCATAGTTTCCGTCTGCGAAATCGTCAGACCATTGGACTGCAGCGGCGCTCGGACCGACTTGAGCTGACACAAGAAGAACCAGCATTAGTCCAGCGGCGAAGAACAGACTTGCGAATGTGTTACGACTTCTCATGACATCTGCATCCTCTTTTCGTCTTTTGAGGCTGTGGTTATGACTGCCGAACGGCCAATCTAGTTACTCATTCCTGAACCGTCAACCAGGTGAAGTGCCCGGTTCGGCTGATAACTAGATTTCGAAACCAGCAAGAAACGTGGTAGCGGAAGTAGGAGAATTCACTTGCGAGTCGAGATTCACAGATGAGCTGTAGCAGAACTCTCTTATCCCAGGAATGTAATTGACTTGCGGATTTCATGGGAGACTGGACGATGGAGTACATAATGTTCTGGGAATATGATTCCGCTGATCACAACACAGTGATGGACAAACTCAAGCAATTCAGGGAAGAAGTGAAGAATAATCCTGAAGAAAATGCCAAGTTCATCTCAAAGAACTACTCAATGGTTGACGGTCCTGAAGGTTTCCAGCTGGTGGAAACCGACAATCCTGAGCACCTCGTGAAAATAGTGCGCCATTACATGCCTGAGGTGCGATTCAGATTCGCTCCTATTGTAGAACTGAAAAAGGTTGACCAGAAGACAAAGTAGTCAGTGTGAAGCACTTCTCTAGTCTGCAGTTGCTAGACTGCAAACCCGAACGCGTGTCCGTCATGCCTGTTATAGAGAATGAGAATGACTACAAGCAACGCGAGAGCAATCGGAATCAGCGCAGACCTGATGGCACCAAACGATTCCGGAAGCATCTGATACATGACGAGAATTGCGACAACTGCAAAGAGAAGTACAACCACCGTCACACCAAGAAGGTTTGGACCATACCGAACACCATACGGTGTGCGAACACCGGACTTACACATTTCCACTCCTAGACGTCTAAGACGAATATTCCACTTAAAGCCTCACAAGACTGGAGAATCAATCTCAAGTACATTCCACAAGAAAGATAGCACTCAGAGGTCATCACTCTGACTATGTACGAGATTGACTTGAAGAAGGCTACAGGGTACATCGCCGAGATCTATCAAGATAGAGACAAGCCCAGTGCCAGAGAGTATGTTGAGAGAGCCGGACTGGAAGGGCCGATCATTGAGGACGAAATAGCCAGATTGTTCAAGCTTCTTCTCAAGATTACTAGGCCCAAGAAGATTCTAGAGATTGGTATGAACATAGGATTCTCCACCACATCAATGGCTTTGGCGGTGAAAGAATTCGGAGGGTTGGTTACAACTCTTGAGATGGACCCCGAGGTTGCTAAGGTTGCAAGAAGGGTCTTTGAAACAGAGGGTGTAGCTGACAATATTGAGATTGTAATTGGCGATGCATATGAGATACTGCCAAAAATCGAATCAGAGAGCTATGATGTGGTCTTCCAAGACTCGACAAAACGCGGATATCCTCTGATGTTGAAGGACTGCTTGAGGATTCTGAAGAAGGGCGGGCTTCTTCTTGTTGACGATACACTCTGGCCAGTCACGAGGGCGGAGGAAGAGTGGAATGAGTCCTTTGAGGGCATTGACAAGTTCAATAGGATGCTAGTTCAGGGCGAAGTAGAAAGCACAATACTCCCCTTGGGAGAAGGTTGTACGATAGCGGTTAAGGTTTGAATTCGCCCCTTTTTGGAGTGAACCATGCCAGAGTTTTAAGGTGGATTGTCCTTTTGATGGACTCTGAGGGATACGTCCGTGGACTCGGTCGCACTCGTAAAGCACAAGAAAGACATTGGAGAGTCGCTTGAGCAAGGCCTTGAGCTGATAGGCGGGTTCGGAGAGCTTAGGTCACCGGTACTTGTAAAACCCAACATATGCACAATATCAGACAACACAGGCTACTCTGTGACTAGAGTAGAAGTGGTTGAAGCACTACTGGACCTAGTCCTTAAGGAGAATGGTAATCTTTCGATTAGAATAATAGAATCAGACAGTCAGAGCAAGACAACTGGAAACGCATTCGAGAAGTTTGGCTATACACGCCTTGCAAGCAGGATGCAGCGTGCAGGATTCGATGTATCCTTGGTCAACTTGAGTGAATCCCGGCTTACATCAACATCCTTTGAGGGAGATTACTTCACTAATCCTGAACTGCCCGATTTGATAGCAGGATCCGGATACTTCATCTCAGTAGCTGCGGCCAAGACACATTACTTGACCTTCATCACTGGAGTTCTCAAGAACCTATTCGGCGTTCTTCCAAGAAAGGATCAGTCGTTCTATCATTCGCGGATCGATGATGTGATTGTCGACTTAGCTCGCCTGATTAGGCCAGACCTCTCAATAGTTGACGCAAGAGTTGGGATTGAAGGATGGAATGGCCCCACAACCAGGCGGCTTGATGCCTTAATACTAGGGTATGGAC
>JAEORS010000002.1:0-35334 GCA_016840795.1 Candidatus Thorarchaeota archaeon
GGATGGAGGAGAGGGTAGAGTCCAGAACATCATAGTCGCTGACGAGTCTGCACAGATTCGACTGACCTTCTGGAATGAGGACGTAGACAGGATAAAGGACCTTCAGGAGGGAGATGTGGTCAGCGTCACCCATGCCTACGCGAAGGAAGGCTTTAGAGGTGGAGTGGAGGTACACTTGGGCCGCAGAGCAGAGATTGAGATCAATCCGAAAGGCTCTCCTTTGGAACAGCTGGACCTCTCAGATTTGTCTGTAGAGTCAAGATCGCAGGCCGCAGGACTTGTGAGAATAAGGGAGATTGATGAGAGCAACGAGGGTAAGAGCGTAGAAGTTTCCGGAATCGTGATGGGAGCTACTCAGGCAAGTCCTGTGTATCCAGCGTGTCCAAGCTGCCGGAAGAAGGTGGAGGAGGAGGGTGGCAGGTTCACTTGTAGCGTGTGTGGTGATGTCAAAGAACCTGAGTACAGGATGTTGTACAAGATAACCGTTGATGATGGGTCTGGCTCTATAAGGGCTACTCTGTTCGGTGAAACTGGAGAGGAGCTACTGGGAATGACAGCCGAAGAGGCACATGAACTAATCACAAAGTCTGGAAACAATCTGGAGCCTCTTGAAAGGAATTCGGACAGAATACTTGGAAAGTATGTTTCTGTACGAGGCCGTGTTTCCAAGTTCAGGGATTCTATGGAGATTGCGGCCAGTGGACTAGCCTTCCCGGATCTTGTCGAGGTAAGCAAGCGCGAAAGGGAGCGCATTGATGAACTAATACGGTAGTATCTGCATCACGATGTGGCCTCGATGAGGGCACGCATTCCCTCCAAGAACCTCTCAACGTCATCGAGATTGTTGTATAAGTAGAAACTGGCCCTGGCCGTTCCCACAGTGGGTTTGATGCCCAATTGATAATGGAAAGGTCCAACACAGTGCCAGCCACTTCTCACCATAACAGAATACTGGTCGTTTAGAAATGCAGCAACATCGTGAGCGGCCTCCACGCAGTCCACGGTGAAAGCAACAAGCCCTGTTTTGATGTTGATATCGTCGGTCCCCACAATCTTGACATGGTCCATGTCTTTGAGATTCTTGAGAGCTACCTCCAGAAGAGATCTCTCGTGTTTCTCAATCTTATTCATTCCAATCCGTGTTAGGTACTCGGCTGCCGTCCCTGCACCAATAGCTCCTGCATAGTTCTGTAGTCCAGCTTCAAATTTCTCAGGGGGCGGCAGGTATTCGGGGAGTATCTGTCCGTTCATATAGCGAACATCAGATACGGTATCGCCTCCGACCAAGAACATGTCCATGGCCTCTAGATGTTCCAGCTTCCCGTAAAGAACCCCCATTCCCGTCGGACCACACATCTTGTGAGCTGATATTGCAGAGAAATCAACGTCCAGCTTCTGTACGTCCAGAGGATGATGCGGCGCATATTGTGCGTCATCAGACGTTACCAAGGCACCTCGGTCGTGGGCAATCTCGATGATTTCGTCAAGAGGTGCAACGGTGCCTGTGACATTCGAAGAGTGCACGATTGATACTAAACGAGTGCTACTATCGATTGCTTCTTTCCAGTCCTCAATGTCGAATGTGCCATCCATTTTTGCCTCAACTATCTCAATCTTCAAGCCATCGCGTCGAGCACGCTCTACAAATGGAAGCGAGCCACTATGGTGTTCCAGTGTGGAAGTGACAATCTTCGCATCCTTTGGGAGTTTCAGTGAAGATGCAACCATGTTGAGAGATTCTGTGGCATTTCGCGTCCAGATACACTCAGCGGCATGTGCTGCATTCAGAAACCGCGCAAACTTCTCTCTGGACGCAGTGTAGGCATTTGACGCTTCTTCGCCCAGTGTGTGGATGCTGCGCCCACCACAAGCGGGATATCTCTCGTAGTACTCATTCATGGCCTGAACCACTTCTATTGGTTTGAGGGCCATGCAAGCACTATCAAGATACACAATGGAACGTCCATTGATCTTGCGATTCAGGACCGGGAAGTCAGCTCTTACATCAAGCATTCCAATCAATCGCCTCTCACTAGTTCCCAGCGATATCCGCCCTTCTCTAGAGCCTTGCTGATCAGACCCTTGTCCACTAGCTGCCGTGCCGCAACAATGAAAGTGTCGCCGCCCGCACAGTCTTGACATACATCAGCATACTCATCACTACGAGCAATCTCGAGAATCTCGGATGTTGTCAGTGGATTGGTCGCATTCTGTAGAATGTTCAACACGCATTGAGCGTTTCTTGAGAGGTCTGACATCGTGTTGGGCTGCGGTGCGGGATTCAATAAGAAGGCTTTGATTGGTGGTCATCCTAGACCCATCATAATCCTTAAATGAATTCTATCAGGGTGCAGCCCGCTCATTCTATGGGGACCACCTGCCCTCATTGTGGGTAATAGGCAGAGGTGAACGATTGTGGGAAGACGACGACGACAGAAAGTACGGCGACGACCTCAGAAACGGATCCCAGACGTGTATCCGTGTCCTAGTTGCGGCAATACATCAATCAAGATTGAACTGAATCGCAGTGATGGGATTGCTGGTGTCAAGTGTGGTTCTTGTGGATTGGAGATGGTCGTAGATGAAGTGAATCCACTGACAGAAGCAGTTGACATCTACGGTGCCTTCATAGATAGGTTCTACGAGAGCCGTAGCGCTCAAACTGCCTAGTGCAAGACTCGATATTCAGCAATTGTTATAAGTGCGGTCAATCCGAGAACGCGGGATTTCTATGCAGATCGAACTCATGGAGTCAATCTTGTCTCTTATGCTCATGGCCATGGGCATTGTAGCCCTCATGCTGATTCTTGCCTACTCGGTTTGGGGCGAGGAAGAAGATGAGTAGTGATATGAGAGTGCGGCCCCGATGAGTTCTGATGAAACACTTCTTCTTGCCTTTGAGAACATTGCAGGACACCTAGCTAACCTGGATTCGATACGCTCTCTTGTGCAGGAACTCACAGGTTGTGGTCACACTATTAGTGAAACAATCCAGTTGCTTGAAGGGAAGATGGAAGAAACTGAAGTGACACTAAGAACAGACCTGCGTATATTGATTAATGAGATTCGACACATCACGAGAGGGAAGTTCTCTGGATGAATGCCTTTTCTCGCCTGGGCAAAGAAATCAACGAGTTTCTTACTCATCACGGAATGGTTTCACCAACGCCAATCCAAGAGAGTGCAATCCCCACCTTACTTGACAGCCAGGATGACGTTCTTCTCCTTTCGCCGACAGGATCTGGCAAGACTGAGGCGGCACTGCTGCCATTGCTCCACAATCTGCAAATGCGTAGAGAAGAACGGGAGCTGTTCGGTTTCTACATTCTCTATATTACGCCACTCAGAGCACTCAATAGAGATGTCTTCACGCGAATCGAGAGTCTATGCGAACATCTTGGACTCACGGTTTCGGTAAGGCATGGTGATACTAGTCAGTACAGAAGAAGACAGCAGGCAATCAAGCCCCCTAACTTGCTCATAACAACTCCAGAGTCACTTCAGGCTATTCTTCCAGGAAAGCGACTCAGATATCATCTGAGGACAGTCTTTGCAGTGGTTGTTGATGAGATTCACGAACTAGCCGATAGCAAAAGAGGGACACAGCTGAGCGTTGGTCTGGAGCGACTTGAACGATTGATTGGCTCGAATGTTCAACGAGTAGGGCTGTCTGCAACCGTTGGGAATGTAGGGGAAGTCGCGAAACTACTTTCGGGTCAAAACCGTGTCGTCAAGACTATCTGGGCAGGATACGATCTTAGGAAAATGGACCTGACAGTGAGCATGCCCGTTCCTCGCCCTGAACACAAGAAGCTAAGTAGGAAGCTCTCCTACCCATTGCATTCTACGGCACGCCTAGAGAGGATTGTTAGTCTGATTGACAGCCATTCTTCAGTCTTGACATTCACGAACACACGATCCTTTGCTGAAACCTTGGGAGTGAAAATGAGAGCGTTGGAGCCCCCCTTTGACTTTGACGTTCATCATGGGTCACTTTCGAGAGACGTTCGTGTTTTGGCTGAGGAACGGTTGAAAGGCGGGGATTCTAAGGCAATCATTGCCACCTCAAGTCTCGAACTGGGCATAGACATCGGTCAGGCCGACCTTGTGATTCAGTACAGCAGTCCTCGCGAGGTGTCGCGAGCTGTTCAACGGACTGGAAGAGCCGGTCACGCGATTGGGAGAACTCCAAAAGGGGTCATCATTTCTACAGTGAATCTAGACGACATCACCGAGTCAGGAGTCATTCGCAGGAGGGCACTACTGAACAAGGTCGAGAGAGCAAACATCCCAATCAGAGCGTGGGATGTCCTCTGTCATCAGATTACCGGCATTCTACTTGATACACCCGAGATTGAGATAGAGGACCTGTTTGCTACGATCACCTCTTCATTTCCATATTCTGAGCTAGAGAAAGAGGAACTGGACAGAATCCTTGAGTTCATGGTTTCCAGAAACCTAGTAGAGATTGACGGTTCCTTGGTTTCAAGAGGTAGAAGAGCACGAGTGTTCTATTATGAGCATCTAAGCACCATTCCAGATGTACATAAGGTCAATGCAGTGGACATGACCACAAGGTCAAGCATCGGAGTCCTAGATGAAGAATATGTGAGTCAGGACATCGAAACTGGTTCTGTCTTTGTCATAAGAGGAAGACCGTGGCAAGTTGTCAGTATAGAAGAGGATGAAGTGTTGTGTTCTCCCGCTATGGATACTGACACAAGCGCACCCAAGTGGATTGGTGAGATGATACCAGTGCCATATGAGGTGGCAACAGAGGTTGCAAAGGTATGGAATGCCGTGGGAGAGAAGAATGAGAAGGACAGTAGGAAGCTACTGGAGAGAGAGTATGGGATTGATGACGAGGCACAGATTCATGTCATTGAAACCGTGAAGTCAGCCAAGAAGGACCTTGGCAGACTGCCATCAAAGCATGTGCTTGTTGTGGAAGACTTTGGAGCCGGTCTTGTTCTCCATGTTCCACTCGGTACAAAGGCGAACGAAGCACTGGGAGTAGTAATCGCCGCACTATTGACCACTCGATTGGGTGTAGAGGTCGCTGTGGAAAGAGACCCATATCGCATTCTATTCACTGCAACCGCAGGACTTGACGCAGAGAGAGTGGTTGATGTGCTCAAGGACTACACTAGTGAGCAGGCTTCTGCGATTCTAAGATTGGCGGTCAAGTCCACTCAGAATTTCTCGTCTAGGTTCATTCACGTCGGTAGAAGAATGGGAATCATTCGCAGGAACGTGAAGATCAAAGAAATTCCCGTCCGGGGGCTCATCGGTGCCTACGAAGATACGCCTGTATTTGATGAAACGATGAGAGAGGTCATGGAGGAGAAGCTGGATGAGTCTAGAGTGATGAGTGTCTTTGATGGGATTGCAAATAGCGAGATTGACATCCACATTGTAAGGACCAAGGCACCGTCAGCTCTTGCTCGGCTCATAGTGGAGGAGAAGTCCCGGTTTGAAGTCATTGGAGAGATTACAGAAGAGAATGAAGTGCTCGCAATGATGGAAGAAAGACTCCTTTCACATCGTTTTAGGTTAGTCTGCGTGGGAAACGGCGATTGGAACTCTGTTCGGACGGTGTCTTCCCTGGAAGACAAGGTTAGCTGCCCAGTCTGTGGATCCACAATGATTGCGGCACTGCATCAGAAGAATGCGGATTTCACAAAGATTGTGAAGAAGCAAATAGCTGGAGAACCTCTTACACGTGAGGAGAACAAGAAGTACAAGGCGGGCGGTCTTACCGCTACACTGGTATCAGACTATGGAAGACGAGCGCTGTTGGTCCTTGCGGGACAAGGCATAGGACCCACGACTGCGTCAAGAATACTCAGACCGGGCCTTGATGACCGTCATTCTCTTCTGAGGGAGATTGCTAAAGCAGAGAAGGAATATGCAAGGACGAGACCGTTCTGGAGTGATTGAGTTGGATAAGCCGTTGATGGTGTTTGCTGGAAGAAGCAATGTCGGGAAGAGCAGCACCATAAGGCTACTCACTGGTAAAAAGGTCCGAGTTGGAAAGCGGCCTGGAAGTACGAAGTGGGAAATCATGATAGACCTCGGACCTGTGACTCTTGTTGATATTCCTGGTTTCGGCTATATGGCGGGAATGAGCAAGATCGCCATTGAAGAGATGAAGACCACGCTCATTCAGAAACTTGAAGGATGGAGTGACAGACTTGCTCTCGCGGTCTTGATAGTCGACATATCGCTCTTCCGAACTCTAGTAGACCGCTGGGAGAGTCGAGGAGAGATACCTATCGATGTGGAGTTCTATACGTTCCTGTCTGAGATATCTGCCAGAGTGATTGTTGTTGCCAATAAGATAGACAAACTGAAGAAACGTGAGCAGCCCCTAGAAGTGGAGTACCTGGCGATGAAATTGAAGGAGGCTCTTCCTGAATCGGAACCATTCATAGTTCCCTTGTCTGCCTCTAGGAAGACAGGAGTCACTGAACTCAGGAAAGCAGTAGAAAACACTCTCCAAGACGACGGTATTGGACGACCGCGTTGGTAAGTGTTACCTCACTTTCTTGAAGATGTAGTAGACTGCGCCTACGGCCAGAATAGTCAGAGATATCATGAGCATGGGGTAGATAGCCCCTGGAGGCTCCACGAAACCCTCAGTGAGCCAGTCTAACATGTTCATGAAGAGTCGAGCGTTGTCTGCTGTATAGAACCACTGGGACTCGCTCTCGTAGACATCCATAACAAGTCCTGAGAACATTATTGCGGAGCCAGAGATCACGATTCTACTCTCATTGTACTCAAAGGCAGACATCCACGGTGGAAAGGTTCCGTTTATTGCTGAGTACGAAAGTGGCCTCTCTGCAAACTCTTCGAGTGTCATGTTCGGAAAGCTGTAGTTTGCAAGATAAGAAACAGTCTTCCTGAACTGGGCGAAGGAGGACTCATGGCCTGTTGCTATTGAGCTTACAAGATCAAGTGGTTTCAGAGTGGCGGTCATCACGATTAGCTCGTTGATGTTCTTGAAGATGGGGTGACCAGAGTCCCACGTACTCGTGTCCAGTCGCATGACCCAGGGGGATGTTTCGTTGACTGCATGCTCGTAGTCAAACATCGCGTCGGACCAGGAGATCGTCTGAGTTTCGTTGATGCTGAAACGAGGTCCGGTTATGTTGAGTGCGTCAAGAAGCTTATTCAATGCGATGTTGTCTCCCATGTCCTGCAACGCAAAATCGTCCCAATACTTGGAATTGTTGCCAACCACTGGATTACCGAGAAGCAGCAGCGAGCTGCCATTGGCCAACATCTCAGCGATTGAAGATACCTCATTTGGCACAAAATCGTAGCTGATATCTGGGTCGGCCAAGATCAGAAGGTCAACATCACTCAGTGTGGCGTTCTCAATAGGGTCGGTATTCACTCTGACCGTGTATTTGGTTGACGCATTGACCATATCGAGTATCAACTTGAAGCCAGCTTCATCATTGGGTGAAAACTGTTGGTCGTGACTTGCATCGTATAGAATGGCGATGGAATCAACGGGCGCCTGAGCGTTCACTGTGACATGAAAACAGCAAAGGAGAATCAATACTGTGATTGCAGCCGCAGCAATCCGGGCGGCTCCTTTGAAACGCACCATAGGCTCATTCAACCATTCTGCTGAGTCAGCGTGCCAGACTCTAGGCCGTGTTAAAAAGTTATCCTCAGTTTCGGCGACTCATCGACTCGTTTCAGTCTGTCCTGCGGAGCTCAGCACTCATGTCCCGCCGCTCAGCGTCGGTGGATTCAACTCTCTTCTGCTGGTTTCGAGCCTCAGCAATTGCCTGGGCTAATAGATGATAACACATCTGCACCTCCCGTTCCATAACGACTGAATGATAGAAGCTGCGACATGTACAGAACACTCCAGGGATGACCAGATACGCCCTGCGCTTTCCTTGCACGATCCATTTCGTTGTTTCACTGGGACGGAACAAAAACTCTAGCACTCGACCCTCCTCCACAGCCCTGAGGGCCCTTACAAACCTCTTACCGTACTTGGAACGAAAGTACTCGATGTCACTCTGGGTCAGCTCTTCTTTCTCAAGCATCTTGACCTCTTTGGAAGGGAGGGACATGTTTCTCATTCACAGTGTCAGACGGTCAGGTTAAAATGTTGTAGGATTGATGACCAACGTTAGTAATGGAGGTTATTTTCGAAGACCGGGCGATGGTGATCAAGGCAGATGACCTTAGAGCCCTCATAGTCGCTGATCTTCATCTTGGTTTCGAGCACACTCTCTACGAGGAGAAAGGAATTGCGTTTCCAGCCCAAGATGCAAGTATGCTCAAGAGAATATCATCAATTGTTGAGAAACACACAATCGAAGATATCTACATAATTGGGGATATCAAGCATTCCATCACTGTACATAGTCCTCCTAATTGGCAGTCAGTACCCAATCTCATGTTGGCTCTTTCGAACCTGTGCAGAGTCCATGTGATTCCTGGAAATCATGATGGCGATTTGCTTCCCCTTCTGCCGAGGAGTGTTTTTCTACTAGATGTCCGTGGTACAGTGGTAGGTGAAGGTGGGGAAACAGTAGGACTCCTGCATGGACATTCTTGGCCATCTCCGAAGGTGCTAGAATCACCGATGCTCGTGATAGGGCACAACCACCCGACTCTACGAAACGTGAAAAATGTCGATGCGCCTGAGATTGACCGGGCAGGCAGGCGACGATTTGCGGGTGTAATCCCAGTCATTCTACGTTCGAAACTAGACAAGACTTGTGTACGTCAGAATATCGGCGCTCCTGAAGCTCCTGATGACTCAGAAGGGGTTGTTGTCACTCTTCCAAGCTTCAACGAACTCTTCTCAGGAGTACAGGTCAATACTCCGAAGACGACCTTCTATGGGCCGTTCTTTGAGAATGGTTGTGCTGATATTCTCAAGTCGGACGTATATAGTATGGCCGGAGTGTATCTAGGTACTGTAGAGTCACTACGAAAGCGTTTCAACGAAATGATTAAATGATTCTCCCAGAGGGTTCCCTTCGGCCATGGGTCGGTGGTCTAGCTTGGTATGATTCTTGGTTCGGATCCAAGGGATCGCGAGTTCAAATCTCGTCCGGCCCACCATCTTCTCTCTTTTCTAGGGCATACAACTTATCTCAGAGTGGCCAACCTAGAAGTAGCATGACTGACGTCTATAAGATAATGGCGAAGTACTACGATCACATGTATTCGTGGAAGGATTATGAGAGCGAGGCCCAAAGACTCCACGAGATTGTGCAGAAATACAAGACTTCGCCTGGAAAGGACCTCTTAGATGTCGGATGTGGCACCGGAGGACACATTGAGTATCTAAAGCAGTATTACGATGTCAGTGGGTTGGACCTCAGTGAGGAGATGCTTGCAGTTGCCAAAGAGAAGCATAAGGACGTTCTATTCATATGTGCAAACATGAAGAGTATGAAGCTGAATCATAGGTACGATGTAATTACCAGTCTCTTTGGGTCCATAAGTCACCTCACAACACAAGAAGAACTGGCAGATGCGATTCGGTCATTCTCAATGCATACTAGGCAGGGTGGCGTGGTCATCATTGAACCTTTTGTGACTACAGAGACTGTGCGTCCTGAGTCTCTGGGCATTAACTGTGTGAACCTACCAGATGTCAAAATCGCTCGTGTCAATAGAGGTAGATTGGAGGGAAACATAGCATACCTCGATTTTCACTTCCTCATTGCAACAGAGAATGGAGTTGAACACCTCTTTGACCCAAGTCCAATGGGTGTATTCCCAAGAGCTGTCTTCAAGGACATAATGGAGGACAATGGGTTCAATGTGGACTATGTTGAGCCGGGCCTCATGGAGAGGACAGGGCTCTTTGTTGGTGTTAGGAGCTAGTCGAGGCTCCTAATGTATCATGGTTGTATAGCATTCAGACCATGGAGAACCACTGCCGCTGAACCTGCAGGACCTATATCAAAACGTGCATCAAGGCTGAAACATTCACCCATGTCCATCTCTTTTCTAGAGAATGACTTGTTGCTTCCAGAGAATGCGACCACAACTCTTTCGCCTGACTTGACTCGACTCACGATGTCGTCGATGTTTATGCGCTCCTTGGCTAGCATTGGTGATGTTATCAGTACAGGACGTTCTACACTCAGAACATCGAGTACATCACGGAGGTCTGGCAGAACCATGAAACTTCCGTTCATCTTCATGGCGAAACGGTTTGCCTCAGGTACACCAGTCTGTGCAGCAGACCCTTCAGCTTTGGTAACAGCAAAGTTCGAAAAACCAAGTCCGTATACCACTTGTGCGGTCTCAACCACTTTGCTGACGGCATGTACATCATGCAGTACGACGTAGACATTCTTCAGTAAGTCACTCAAGATGTTTCTTTACCTCCTCTCCAATCAGATGAGAGATTAGTGGTGGGACACTCTCACCCACTTGGTTGTACTGACTATCTGTCGGACCCGTGAACACAAATGAGTCCGGGTAACTCATGAGTCTTGCGTGCTCTCGAACCGTTAGAAGTCTATCTTCAAACGGATGAATGTATCTTGACAGCCCGATTATCGATGTGGACACTTGATCAGGGGAAAGGCGCACCCAGTTCGGCATTGTACGCTTCTTGGACGCGCGAAAGTGCTTGGCACCGTGACGCCAGGGAGTCTTCCTGACAGCCTTCATCCTGGCCTCGGTTAGAGGGTGAAGGTCATGGTTAGCAATGTACTCAACAGGAGCAAAGAGTGCATCTACACCTAGTGGTGGGAGGTCTCCAATTGCCTCCATGACTCGTGGGGGAGTTCCTCTAGGAAGGTTGAACTTCACATTGCTGATGAAGACTCTGAGCCGCTTTGAGGGGTTGCCATGTTGATGGGCACGAACCATATTGAACTCGATATTGTCAATCCCTAGTCGTTCAAACTCTTGGCTCACAATCTCGCCGCCGCCCTTGTGTAGTAATGCAGCGACGTTCTCGATTACAAATACTGCAGGTTCCAAGTCCCCAATTACCCTGATAGTGTCGAGAAGAAGTCTGGCTGTTCCCGTGCCATATATTCGTTCGGCTGCTGGAGTATCACTATCAGGATTTGCACGACTGAACTCTTCACAAGGTGGAGAGGCGATGACGATATCAGGTGCGCCACTGAGCTCTTTCAGAATCCGGATAGAGTGAGTTGCCCCTATGTCCCTTTGGAGAACGTTTGCTTCGCGATAATTCAAGGCGTAAGTAGCCAGTGCAAAGGGATCGATATCCACAGCTAGATGTGAATCATGAGAGTATGATGTGAAACCCGACGAAAAGCCACCTGCACCTGAGAATAGGTCCAACACCTTCATGTCTGCCTGCCATTCTGTCTGTTGTGAACATGAGTCTTGCGCACAGAACATTCTGAACACGCTTTGATAAGTCGTGAAGGAAGAGTTCAAAAGTGGCGATACGCCTTCCCGCTGCAAATCTCAGCGACTGGGTGTGAGAGAATGGGAAGAGGCACCGGGCGCGGCAAGAGTATCCTATTTGGAGAGCATTTTGTAGTCTACGGCCTTCCAGCATTGGCGGCAGGCATATCTGCAGAAACGGTGGCACTCGTAAGCAGATCTAAGGATCTTGGCTGGAGAATTGATGACAGAAGGCCCGAAGTGCCTGGTTACAAGGCCAAGAAGCTAAATGAACAGACTGTTTCAATCAACAACGTGCTAAAGGCCACAGGATTGGATATGGGTGGCAAGGGCATCTTTATCGAGTATGAAGGGGACTTGGTCTGTGCCTCGGGATTTGGGGCCAGTGCCGCAAGCTGTGTGTCCCTTGCACGGGCTCTCAATGACGAGTTTGGGCTCGGACTTGATGATGATAGGATAAACGAGATTGCATTCGAGGGGGAGAAGGGGTATCATGGCACTCCATCAGGGATTGATAACACAGCCTCGACCTTTGGTGGCCTTGTCTGGTATGTGAGAGATCTTGATGGAGGTGCTCCTACTTTTGAGAAGCTCAAGCTCAAGAACCCGGTTCATCTGACAATAGCCTCCACGGGCCTTACCGCAAGTACTACAGAAGTCGTTGGGGACGTTAGAAGCAGGAAGGAGCAGAATCCTGGTTGGTTTGAGAAGATTGCTAACGAGTACGTAGGCTTAGTTCACGAAGCGAGAGATGCTCTGCTTGAGTTCAATCTCGACAAAGTTGGAGAACTGATGAACAAAAACCATGAATTGTTGCAGAATCTAACTGTTTCTTGTGATGAACTGGACGAAATGGTTGAAATTGCAAGAAGAAGCGGGGCTCTTGGGGCAAAACTCACAGGAACTGGGCGAGGGGGTAACATGATTGCGATCGCTCCAGACGGAGAAGTTCAGAAGCGGATTGGTGATGCATTAGAGAAGAATGGAGCCCCTCTTGTCTACAATACTACTTTCGGGCTTTGATTGAGGTGTGAAGATGACACTTGAGAAATACATAGGACAACTTCTAGGAGATGGAAAACTTAGGAAGATAGACAGTAGTATATCCAAGAATCTGGAGATTGCGGGGGTACTGTATTCTATAGAGCCTACGCCCGCATTATTCGAGAATGTCAAAGAGTCCGATTTCAGAGTTGCTGGCAACCTATTCTGTACGAAGGAACAGATTGCTGATTACTTTGAAATAGATGTGAGGGATATAATTCCGACATTGGCCAGCGCCATTGAGAATCGCAGTCAACCCGAAACAACTGATGATGCTCCATGTCAGGAAGTGGTGAGGAGCGATGTAGACCTAGATGTGCTGCCGATACTGCTTCACAATGAGTTGGACGGTGGCCCATATATCTCGTCTGGAGTTGTGGTGGCTGCGGATTCTGAGTATGGTCAGAATCTGGACTTCCATAGGGCAATGCAGATTGGGAAAGACAGAATGGTGACAAGAGTTGTACGTGGTCGTGACTTCCACAAGTTCCTTGAGAGAGCCGGTGAAGTTGATGTTGCCTTCTGCATCGGCAACACTCCCGAAGTGTTGATTGCGGCCGCAACGTCCGTTGAAACAGGAATAAACGAGCTGGAGATAGCAAATGCTCTGAGACCGATCCAAGTGACCAGAGCCAAGAGTGTTGACCTGATGATTCCTGCAAACTGTGAGTTCGTCCTCGAGGGAAGGGTGATTCTTGATGAGAGGCATGATGAGGGGCCATTCATAGATTTGACGGAGACTGTGGACGTCATCCGGCAGGAGCCGGTATTTGAAGTCAAAAAGATCACTCATAGAAAGACCGCCATCTGGCAGGGCTTGCTACCCGGTCGGCTCGAACACAAGATACTCATGGGAATGCCGCGAGAGCCGACGGTGTTCAGGAGTATCAAGGAACGTGGAGTCGATGTCTTGGATGTGAACATCACTCCTGGTGGTACCAGCTGGCTTCACATCGCTGTGCAAATCAGAAAGATGTATGATGATGATGGACTGAAAGCTCTTGAGGGTGCATTTGCAGGCCACCGCAGTGCAAAACATGTCTGGGTCTACGATGAGGACATCGACATCTATGATGAGCAAGAAAGGGAGTGGGCCATGGCAACTCGATTCCAGGGAGATGTGAATCTGCTCATAAAGGACAGAGAGCCAGGTAGCTCACTAGACCCGAGTGCAGAGCCTGGCACAAAGATGACAACAAAGATCGGATTCGACTGCACCAAGGTATTGGAGTCCAAAGGTAAGAGCTTTGACAAGGCAGATTTTCCAAGGGTGGATTTGAAGAAGTTCTTGGGTGAATGAGATGGGACTAGACCTCACATCAGAAGAGCAGGATATGCTTGAAGGGAAGATGGGCAAAGCCACTAGGAAATCCATGGAGATTATCACCACCTTGGGTGAGATTTATGGCGCCGAGCGATTGATTCCAGTCGTCAGCGTTCAGATAGCAGGTGTTTCCTATCACAATCTGGGTGAAGCTGGTCTCGAGTACCTCTCGGAGATGGCAGAAGATGGGCAGACACGCGTTCTGACCACTCTGAATCCTGCTGGTATGGACCTTTTGGAATGGAAGAAACATGGCATTAGTGATGAATTTGCTGTGAATCAACAGAGAGTGGTTGATGCTTTCTCAAAGATGGGAGTAGTCACCACTTGTACCTGCACGCCCTATCTGATTGGTAACCTGCCACATTATGGTGAACACATTGCTTGGGCAGAATCCTCGGCAGTATGTTTTGCCAACTCAGTCATTGGTGCTCATACAAACAGGGAGGGTGGACCGAGCGCTCTAGCTTCTGCGCTCACAGGCAAGACTGCAGAGTATGGGTTCCACCTTGAGAAGAACAGGATAGCACAAGTCGGATATGAAATAGAAGTAGAGCTGAAGACAACTGATGATTTCGGGCTATTGGGGAAGGTCATTGGAGACCGCACTGGGAAAGAGATTCCCTACATCACTGGAGTTACCCATGCTACAACCGACCATCTCAGATCGTTTTGTGCGTCAATCGCGACATACGGTGGAGTTGCTCTATTCCACATGGAAGGGATTACGCCAAATCGCACGAGAATACCTGAGAACACAGAAACTGTGACCAAGGACGACCTTGAGAAAGCCAGAGAGGAGCTAGATGACGAGAACGCAGAGATCGATTTCATCAGCGTAGGGTGCCCGCATGCCAGCATCGCTGACATAGCTAGGGTGGCCGAGATGCTTGATGGGAAGAAGGTGACTGAAGGTAAGACTGTTTGGATAACTACTGCAAAGCCGACCAAGGACGTGGCCATCAAGATGGGCTACTACGATAAAATAGAGAAGGCCGGTGCATACCTGGTGAGTGACGCGTGTTGCGCGGTAGCACCACTGAAGGGACGTTTCAAAGGTCTGATGACAGATTCTGCCAAGGCATGTTTCTACGCTAGAGGAAAGAATAGATTCGACGTGAAGATAAGAACAATAGATGAGTGTATGAGGGAGGCAATCTCATGAAAGAGTTACAGGGACGCAAAATCTACAAGGGAAAGGCGGAGGGAGAAGCACTTGTGACGAGTGTGGATCTTAGTTTCTACGGTGGTGTCGACCCTGAAACGGGGGAGGTTGTAGAGAAAGACCATCCGCTTGAGGGTGTGTCAGTGGCCGGCAAGATTCTGGTCATGCCGAGCGGAAAGGGTTCGACAGTCGGATCATATGTCCTCTATGCTCTCAAAAGGGCAGAAAGGGCTCCAGCTGCCATTGTGAACAAGGAAACTGACCCGGTCATCGCAGTTGGCAGCATAATATCAGAGATACCCACTATCGACAGTATTGACATCGAGAAGATCAAGACTGGGCAGACTGTGAAAGTGGACGCCGACCGCGGCGTCGTTTCCATTCACGAATAGACTCAGAATCGCTGTATTTGAGGTTCGAAGTCCTCAGTTGTGAATGAGACTTCGCCATCCTCTGGGACCTTTCCGCGTTCGCGGAGGACTTGTCTGGTCAATAAGAAGTACACCAAAGCCAAAGCTTTCCTCCCTCGGTTGTTAGATGGAATCACTAGGTCCACACCTGTAGTTACATTGTCAGTGTCGCATAGAGCGATGACTGGGACTCCGATCTTACCCGCCTCGGAAAGGGCTTGTTGGTCTGTCCTAGGGTCAGTGAGAATCACCAAGTCAGGTTCAACGTAGACACGAGGGCCAGCAATGTTAGGATTTGTCAATGACCCGGGAACGAATCGGTCAGTGAATGCTGTTGCACCTGTGAAGTAAGCAAAACTCTCCACTGGACGCTTGCCATATACTCTTCCAGAGATGACGACAACCTTCGAGGGTTCGAATCGCGAGATGAACTTGGCAGCAGCTCTGATTCTCTCATCGGTCTTTCTGACGTCCAAGACGTACAGACCAATGGGCCGTTGTCTATAGACAAATGGGTCCATATCCTGAGTCTTCACCTGTGTTCCAATATGGCACCCAGCAGCCAGATACTTGTCCATTGGAGTTAGGAGCTCAGGTTCAGGGATCTCTGTTTCGCTCATCACTGTTTACCCTCCAAGACCTCAGTTGTAGCAAATGCCATGAAACTATCAATGATGTCGATGTGAGATAGTAGCATCCTTCTACAACAGTACCTATGGAGACCCAAGTTGTCAAGGACTGTTGCAGGGTCCTCTCCATCGCGTACCTGGCGCTTGAACTGCTCGAACTTGTCTGCAACTACTTTCCCACATGTGAAACAACGTACTGGAATAATCATCTTCTCTTCTCACCTGTATGACTTCTGATAGCGGGAGCGTGCCGAGGGTCCACCGAACTTCTTGGGTTCCGTACGCCGAGGATCGCCAACGAGCATTGTTCTATCGTGCTCCAGCATTCGAGAGCGTGCCTCGAAGTCTTGGCTCATCTGAAACAGACCGGTGGCAATTGCCATTCGTATTGCATCAGCCTGACTCATGAAACCGCCTCCCTTAACACGCACTCTGATATCATATCTCTGCCAATCATCACCGAATAGAACCAACGGCTCCATGATTCTCAATTTGGCTATTTCAGGCTGGAAAACCTCAAATGGTCGACCGTTGATTCTGATACGCCCTTGACCATTCTTAATCGTGGCCTTCGCTAGTGATGTCTTTCTCTTTCCCGTGGAAACGACAACTCTGATAGCCATTTTAGACGGCCTCCGGGTTTCTCCATCCGAGCTCGTGGCACAGATCTTCGATTCTGATGTGCTTTCGGGTTAGGCTCTTATAGCGTGAGCCCTCAAGCACAATCTTCTCTGAGTCTGCTAGGTCGTCAGGGACTCCGATGAAGACCTTCACACGCTTGTAGGCCGCCTTTCCACGGGGCGTAGGCCAAGGCAACATGCCGCGGACAATCCGACGGACCATTTTGTCAGGACGTCGATGGTGGAAGGGGCCCTTCCTGGGATTGTATGATGTACGAATGTTGAACTTCTCTTTGTAGGCTTCAATGACCGTACGACGGTCGCCTGTGACAATGGCCTTCTCGGCATTCACAATAGCAGCTGTTTCACCAAGGAGAACAGCCTTGGCCACTTTCGAGGCCAGTCTTCCGACTACCATGTCCTCGGCATCATAGACTTTCAGTTCTTGCTCGCTCATTGAAACCACCTACACAATGATTGTGACTCCTTTGCCCTTTGGGGCTTGGTGGAGTAGTTCGTCTATGCTGATGAGCGAACCACCCGCTCCAACTATTACCGACCTAGCTGAGGCAGACGCATTCAAGGCAGCTACCGTAACTTTGTGTGATAGGCTTCCTGAGCCCAAAACCTTGCCAGGGACTACAACAACGTCGCCGGCACTAGTATGCCGACCGATCTTTCCGACGTTGACTTCGGGTCGTTTTCTGGCTGGTCGCGCGACTAGTTCTGCGACTCTCTTCCAAATCTTGGCATCGTGCTTTGTTGATGTTCTCCTCAGTGCGTTAATCAGCGCACGAGTGTTGGGGTCAGTTGATCCAGATTCCACCATATCTGCTCACCTCATAGTCTGCCAACAGAATCAAGAGTCACTCTGAATCTCTCCTTCAGGTTCTCAACCGCATTCACAACAATCTCATCGGGTGGCAGCGAGCCTGTAGACTCAACTCTGAAAAGGAAGGCATTGTTCTTGGGCGCTATTGTGATTGCCTCAGGTTCGCACTCCTGAACGCATATTTCGCACATACTGCAGTCCAGAGTGTTCTGTGTGACAAGCGTGTCATTGTCAATCAGGAATATCTTCCTTGGACAAGCCTCGACACACGCTTCACACTTGGTGCATTTCTCCCTGTCCACTTCAACTATGGGAACGTGCTTGTATGCCACTGTCGAAACTGGCTGGAACTTGGCGTTCTCAGCTCCTGTACCAAGACGTGCGTACGCCTCGATTATCAGTCGCTGGTTCGGAGCCAACTTTACAAGAGGAATATCATTGGTTGCGGGGACTATCTTTGGGTCTTGTGAAACAAGATCACCAGAATGGACTACTATTTCCTCGCTTCCGGATTCCTTCTCTAGCGTAAGTGTGCACTGACAGAGGCTGCAGCCTTTGCCCTCACAGTCACACTCCTGAGGTAGGTTGTAGCTCTCAAGGTCCGTGACTAGAGGTATCAAACCAAGTCTATGAGCTAGAATCTCATCATACATTACACTGGTGTTCTCTAGGACAAGCACCTCGTCAATTGTCATCGCGGGCACTCTCGTAAGCATAGTTCTCCTGAGTGCATTTGCAAACGCAACATCAATGCCCTCCACAAGAAAGTGAATTGCATCGTCTTGCTTGTGAATGATAGTGATTTCCATTAGCTCACCAACCATGGAGGTGTATACCCAAAACACATGATCCCGGACGGACTCGCTACGGGACTCGAAGTCAAGCAGCTCTGTCGCCCGTGCCCTGGGCGAGTCCCTCAGCTTACGGTTCCCATAAAAGCATTGCCTTAGGACTTCGCAATCTGCGAAGAAGAGAGGACTACATCACTAGGAAGCTATCTGCACCATGTCCTTGAGACCATTGACTATCAACTTGTATCCATCAAGACGTTGCTTTGGATCGATGGCAACCATTCCGTAAGTGGGGACTCCAAGGAGATCCTCTACAGACCGAGGCTTCATGGACCCCGGAATGTCCTGTTTGTTGGCTATTGCTATGACAGGGACGCCATCTATCTTGTCTTTGTACTTTTGAAGCAGCATACGAGTCTTCAGGACAGCTTTTGGATTGCTCTCAGTGACAACCACAATCATCTTGCTGCCCTTCAGAAGGTCGGCCCACATGAACTCAAAGTGGGACTGACCGCCCATCTCCAGAAGTGTGACCCTTGTGGAATCGTCAAGAGAAATAGTACCTACGTCACATCCAACGGTCGGTTGATAGTTCGTGTGCAGCTTCTCAGTGTTCTCAGTGAGAAGCTTGATGAGCGTGGACTTACCAGCATATCCAGCGCCCATCAGGGCGACCTTCACATATCGGGTCATGTTCTTTGACTCCATAGAGCGGACGCGTCAGCTTCGATGTGCGAACATATCAGCTGATGTATTTCCTAGGTAACACCGACTATTGCCACGGCGCCCAGTTCATGTGCCACTTAAGGATGCTCAATTGGCTCCTGCTCTTTACACGGTAGGCGCCCAACAGAAGTGCTTAACAATGACCACGAGGCCAGCATGAGGGAGCTGATATCATGTCTATCATAGACCCCCATTTCATTGTGATAGAGAAGGGGGCTCTAAGCAAAGTAGATGACTTCTTGGAAGACTATCAGCGACCAATATTCGTTACTGACGATCTCCTGTTTTCCACCTACAAAGAGGAGGTCGAGAAACTCATGGGCCAAGAACAGACATGGTTCATGGTATCTGAGTATCAGAGTGGTGTGCCTCCCGCTCTTCTTGAAAAAGACATCATCCTTGGATTTGGTGGCGGTCGGAGTATTGACACAGCCAAGCTATTGGCAAGAGACACGGGACTCAACTGGATATCAGTGCCAACTGCAGCCTCTCATGATGGCATTGCAAGCGATGTGGCCTCCGTGAGTCAGAACGGTTATCGATATTCAGTAAGGTGCAAGAGTCCCATTGGTGTCATAGCAGACCTCTCAGTAATTGAGAAGGCTCCACCAAGCCTGACTCTGGCAGGAATAGGGGACATTGTATGCAAGTCGTCAAGCTTGGGAGAATGGCGTCTGGCTCATGAAGAGCGTAATGAGCCCTTTGAGAAGAGAGTATACGCACTGGTCGAGTCTGCACTGGAATCCGTTCTGCAGGATGAGGGTCTGGAAGCTCTTGTGAGAGCAGAAATAGACGCAGGAAGGGCCATGAGTATCTTCGGTAGTTCTAGACCTTGTTCCGGTACAGAACATGCTATTTCGCATGCCATGGACAGACAGTGCAATGAACTCCATGGCCTTCAGGTTGCCTTTGCCACCCCCATCTGTCTACACTATCTTCGTGAAGCCGGTTATACAGACTATGGGGCAGAGGATATGCACCAGTTCTTGCTTGAGAGGAATATGCCAGCACGTCTTGGTGACCTGAGTCTGTCAGAGAGTCAACTCTTGGATCACATTCAACATGGCCTAGACATAATGCAACGGCGAGATAGATATTCGGTCCTAGAACATCTTGCTGTTGAGAATACGGACATCTTGGAGACTTTGGTGACGCTCGAATACTATAATGAATGAGCTCGGTCTGGTGGAAGAGGCCAGCTTCTGACACTTCGGCAGTTTTAAAAGAATCTGGAATCTGGGCGGGGGAGAACGCCCCCAGGATTGGGAGCGTGTTCTGTATTCATACCAATGAAGTGAGAACAGAGGTAAAAAAGATGCCAAAGCCGTCATTCGTTGAATGGGAAGCTACTGAGGAGCTTCAGAAGAAAGCCCTTGAGGCTCTTGAGATAGCCAAAGACACAGGTCGAATCAAGAAAGGAATCAATGAAACCACGAAGAGTATCGAGCGTGGAATTGCTCGTCTGGTGATTGTGGCAGAAGATGTCGAACCAGCCGAAGTGATCATGTATATCCCAGGACTCTGCGACGACCGCAAGGCCCCCTACATCTTCGTGCCAAATAAGAGAGAACTTGGAACTGCCGCGGGGATTGAGAGACCTACGGCAGCGGTTGCGATTGTTGTTGAGGGAAAAGCAAAGGACCTAGTGTCCGATGTGGTTGAGAAGATCGGTGCGCTACGTAAGTGACTCAGGTGATGGCTTTCAATGAGCAAGAAAGACGAAGAAGTTGTTACCCCGGCAATCCCCGCTGAAGTGATTCAGTTGCTAGGACGAACCGGAGTGACTGGAGAGATCTCTCAGGTTCGTGTCAAGATTCTGGATGGCAGAGACAAGGGGAGAGTCCTCACGCGCAACGTAAAGGGACCTGTCAGAATGGGAGATATTCTGATACTCCGTGAAACAGAACGAGAAGCCAGGAAGATGAGGAGGCGCTAGACTAGAGATGGTCGGAACACAACGCTGCATCTTCTGTGGAAAAGACATCGAACCAGGTACAGGCTCAGCATTTGTGCAGACAAAGGATGGTGCAGTCCTTTGGTTCTGTTCTAACAAATGCAAGACTGCTAGACTGAAACGCAAGATGAAGCCAAGGGCCACAAAGTGGACTGCAGGTTTCGAGAAAGGCGGTAGGACCAAATAGAATCTCAGATTGATATCCTAAGTGGCACGATGTGCCATCTGAGGACCTTATTGCTTCTCGACCTCTTCTTTTATGAAGTCGAAGACAGCCTGAGCAAGGGCGAGCTCCTCGCTCTCCAGGACTCCCTCAGAGTCTTTCCCAAAGAGCGCTTCCAACGATTCCAACACATGATTTGAAACATCGCCCTTCTCGATTGATGCTCTTACTTGATTCCGAATCTCTACGGTGTAGTCTATATCCGTCTTCGCATACTTTTCGATGTAGGTGCGCGCAAGGTCGTCTGCATCTTCAGACTCAGTAAGACCGCCCTCTTGGGTCCAGAGTGCAATCTCAGTTGCTGCGGTTTCTGGGGCGTCCGATGCATGTGCAATATTGACTCCTGCCCATATGCCGTACTTGCCTCGGAGCGATTCAGGTGCAGCCTTCTGCACAAAGGTGGCACCAAGAGCATCTCGTACCCCTTGAATAACATCATCTGCCTCAAGAATCATTGCTAGAACTGGAGCAGAGCTGATAAACTGGACCAACCAGGGGAAGAAGGGTTTCTCCTTGTGAACATCGTAGTGCATCTTGGCCAATGACTCGGAGACCTTCATCTCCTTGAACGCCTTGACTTGATAGCCTCGATCCATGAGAGCCTTCAGGACACGTGCACCAACACTTCTCCGAACTGTACCATCTGGTTTGACTATGACGAGGGAGCGCTCCATGACAGCCACATCTATCACTTGTCTTGTAGTCGCGACGCAGGAAGGACCTATTTTAGGCTTATGACCCGACTGCTTCGCGAACCGGCTCAAGCAATAGTTTCATAAACGTCAGCTCATGGTCGGCTGCAAGTCTTCTTGTGAGGTGTCACCCATGACTGAGGCCAAGCCAAGGCAGAGTGCAAAGTTGCGTTCGCCGATTGTCACTGTACTTGGTCATATCGATCATGGAAAGACCTCGCTTCTTGACAGAATGCGTGGCACTGCTGTCCAAGACCGTGAAGCTGCAGGGATAACTCAGCACATAGGAGCTTCTTTCTTCCCCACTGAAACAATTGAAGCGATCTGTGGTGACCTTCTGAAGACCGTGAGGACAGAACTCACTATCGATGGTCTGCTGTTCATTGACACGCCTGGTCACGAGGCGTACCTGAACCTCCGCAGGAGAGGAGGGGCAATAGCGGACATCGCGATTCTCGTTGTGGACATCAACGAAGGAGCTCTCACTCAGACCTATGAGTCCTTGAAGATTCTACAGTCCGGTAGGACACCATTTCTTGTGGCTGCAAATAAACTGGACAAGGTCCCAGGCTGGCGAAACAAGGAAGCGATGAGCCTCTCCCAGGCGATACAGGCTCAAGCATTGTCGACCCAGAGCGAGATTGACAGGCGCATCTACGAGATTGTGGGAGCGCTTTCTGCAAATGGATATAACTCAGAGAGATTCGACAGGGTGCAGGACTTCACGAAGACCATTGCAATCGTTCCAACTAGCGCGAAGACTGGAGATGGAATACCCGAACTGCTGATGGTTCTGTCCGGTCTGACTCAGCAGTATATGAAAGACCGTCTGCGAATAGTCGAAGGACCGGCAAGGGGTGCCATTCTGGAGGTTCGAGAGGAAACGGGGCTTGGTATCACTCTGGATACTATCATCTACGAGGGCGTCCTGAGGAAGACCGATACCATTGTGGTTGGTGGGCTTGATGACGTCATAGTGGCAAAGATTAGGACCCTCTTGCAGCCGAAGGAATTAGATGAGATTAGAGACCCAAGGGAGAAGTTCACGCCGGTTTCGGAGGTGCATGCTGCCGCGGGCGTCAAGATCGTGGCGCCAGACATAGAGGGAGCAGTGGCAGGTGCGCCGGTCTATGCGGCAACCAGCGCCGAGAACCTTGAGGAAATCAAGCAGAAAGTAAGAGACGAGGTAAGCTCTATCCGGATTCAGAGGGATTCCTCGGGAATCGTACTGAAGACAGACACTCTTGGCTCGCTTGAAGCAGTAACGCAGTTCCTACAGGACCGTAACGTCCCAGTGAGGATAGCAGATGTTGGAACTATAGTCAAGCGTGACGTTGTGGAGGCAAAAGCAGCAGGAGACACAAATCCCCTCAATGCAGTCATACTTGGATTCAACGTTAAGTTCGCGGCTGACATTGAAGACTTGGCAGCTGAATATGGAGTTGAAACGTTCCTTAACGAAGTAATCTATCGACTCTATGATGATTATAATGCATGGCTCATTGTAAAGAGAGAACAGGCAAAGGCCGAGTCATTGAGTTCGATAATCCGGCCTAGCAAATTAGAGTTGATGCCTGAGTATGTGTTCCGAAAGAAGGACCCAGCTATAGTTGGGGTCCGAGTGCATGGACTCCTGAAACCAAGAACTGGGCTGATTAACGCAGAAGGGAGACGTGTTGGTACTGTTCTTCAGATTCAGGACAGAAGTGTCACCATAGATGAGGCCACAAATGGCATGGAAGTGGCAGTGTCCATCAGAGGCCCCACGATTGGCAGGCAGGTCAAGAATGATGAAACTCTCTATACGGACGTGCCTGACAAGCACATTCTTGCCATCAGAAAGAAGTTCTTGGATGATCTCACGCCTTCTGAGGTCGAGGTTTTGCAGGAGATTACGGAGATTAAGAGAGCAGCAGGTGCCTTCATCTGAGCACTGGGTAATCACTTCGCAACGTTTTTACGATAACTGATTCCTGATTTTACTGCAGCGGGTAGGGTCGGGTCGTTTGCCGCGACCTGTGACCGGTATGGCAATAGCCGGGACTAGTAACCAACGCTGAGGACGAACCCAGACGCTCACGTGTCCTGTCATTGGACGTTGACGAGCAGTCTCTGGAGTCTGTCACAGCCGCAGCAGCAGTCGTAGGACTGCTGTGAGTGTGCTCAAAATGTCGAAATGGGTCAGGCCCTGGCGGGAACAGCCCTAAGACTAGGTGGTGGAGCCCCAGAGAGCGCTGCTTTGAGAAAGATGATAGATAGCACTGAGAAGAAGGACGATCGACGCTGCGGGGCCGCTGCACCTCTTTCCAGATTGCTATTGTCATGAATGATATACCTACGACATGGGAATACTTAAGAGATGATTGAAATCGTCAGGGGCTTCAAGACTGTCGCGGATTCCCCCAGAACTGGGTTCTGTGTTGACGGTTGCAACGACAATTCATTTGTTTTCAGTGTTGAGCAGAAGGTGACCTGATATTTGCTAGAAAGAGGAGTCATGAGGCAACAGATACGAATCTATAGCCTTGGGGCAGTTGTCGGCGTGGTTTCGGGGTTGGTGGCAGTTGGGTTCAGATGGCTGATATTTGGAACTAGCACATTGTTTGTGTTGGTTCCACAACTAATCGGAATCTGGGGCTGGTTTGTCATACCTGCGCTAGGTGGATTGTTGGTCGGATTGATAGTACAGAACTATGCGCCTGAAGCAAAGGGACACGGAGTGCCAGAAATAATGGACGCCTACTCATTTCGAGGGGGGAGGATACGCATGAGAGTTCCCCTTCTCAAGAGTCTGGCTTCTGCGATATGCATCGGTTCGGGAGGATCATGTGGTCGTGAAGGTCCTATAGCGCAGATTGGGGGTGGTGTAGGCTCAACCATTGCGAACACCCTGAAGCTTGACAAGCGAATGACCAAGACGTTGGTTGTCTGTGGAGTGGCATCAGGCATTGCGGCCACCTTTAATGCGCCTCTTGGGGGAACTCTCTTTGGCATTGAGGTTATTGCAGGAGGGATAGTCGGATTCTCGATCATACCCGTAATACTCTCCTCCGTTGTCGCAACTGCACTTGCGAATGCGCTTCTAGGGTCACAACCATCGTTTCAGGCCCCAATTCTGTTCTTGAATAACTACTTTGAACTCGTACTATACCTTATGCTGGGTGTTCTGCTTGGCGTCGCCAGTGTAATCTGGACTAGAGGTTTCTATGTCATTGAGGACTTGTACGAGCGATTGAAGGTTCCGAAGCATATTCTTCCAGTCATTGGGGGCCTTATGGTGGGATTGCTTGCAATGGCTGTCATGTTGATGGAGGGCCCCTTCTCTTATGCCGGGATTTTTTACGGCAACCCATACTTCCCCGCTATCATGGGGGTAGGTTATGCCTTCATGGATGCTGCTCTAATTGGGAGTGTATCTTTGGCGGCATTGGTCATATTTGGGCTGTTAAAGGCGCTAGCTACGTCCATGACCCTTGGCTCTGGTGGGTCTGGTGGTGTTTTCGCCCCCACCCTCTTCATCGGCACAGCAATCGGAGGTGCCTTCGGAGCGGCTTTCTCAATTCTTCTTCCAGGACTGGTTCCTCAGCCGGTGGGCTTTGCGGTTGTTGGCATGGCAGCATTGTTTGCAGGCGCAGGAAGAGCTCCCATCACATGTATTGTAATCATCATGGAGATGACAACCGACTATTCCATGATTCTTCCGCTTATGATTGCGGTGTCAACTTCATTCCTGGTAGCCTCCTCAATTGAGGAGGAGAGCATCTATACTCTGAAACTGTCGAGGAGAGGAGTACGATTGCGAAGAGGATTCTACATCGGAGCATTGAAGGAAGCTAAGGTTGCTCAAGTGATGACAGAAGACCCCACTGTGCTCAACCCCGAGATGACAAGGAATCAGGTCCTCCGGATTGTCGATGAAACTCAACATACCAAATTCCCGGTGGTCAACGGTGACGGTCTGGTAGTCGGGACTCTGATTACCGAAGACCTGTTTTGCGAAAGGGATGATGACTGCGAACCACTGGTGAAGGATGTGATGAGTACAGACTTCTTGCATATCAGCCCGGATAGCTCAATGGACAGTGTACTACATGCCATGCTGGAACGAAACGAAGGACACGCAGTTGTAGTAGATCCAAGAATACCCAACGTAATGGTTGGCTTCATCACGAAGGCAGACGTTCTGAAGGCATACGAACTGGCAATTGTCAGGTTGAGAGAGGAGGGTGAGACTGTAGAGGCAATAGACCCTCTTGATGTGATAGATGTGACGTGATGGGCTCTGTTCTTCAGATTCATGACGCAATGTTTATGTGAAATGTGATTTCCCGATTTGTCGCGTTCTCACAGAGGCTGGGGTATCCAAGCCTGGTATGGAGCTGGATTGCTATAGGCAGCTATTAGCAGTCCTGCAAACATCCAGTGTGCTATGCACTCGAGGGTTCGAATCCCTCCCCCAGCGCCATCATTCTGGTTTAGAGTCTTCACATAGTCTATTCTACCGAATAGTCGAACGTTCTTCGTTTTCTATCGACGCAGCCACCTGCTGTCAACGTCCTACTCAAATATTCAGACCTGAGTTCCTTCGACGTCTAATCTCCTGATTGTAGGCCACAAGAATGAACGACAAGATCTATTCAGCGAGAGTATCACTCATCGTGTCGAGTATCTGCCTCCTTATTACTATCCTGGGCCAGTTGTACCTATCTTTGGTGGGAGGCTATGGAAGTGAGGTGTTTGCCACGCTTGACAGTATTTCCACAGCCTTCTTCATAATTTGGATAGTAGCGCTCTTGTGCTTTGTGAGTCGGAAGAGCGGGAGATGAACACTAGGAACAGGTTGCCCAGGGTTATCCTCGGCATTTCTGATTCCTGGCTCAACCGGAAAAAGTAGGAGGGCGAGAACCGGTTTTGCGGCTGCTCGCCCAAATCCTGCTCTAGGTTGGCACTTCAAGCAGGACTTCTGTGCACTCGGTTTCTTCTCTAGCAACTTCTTGAACCGAGTCATCCAGCATAATGTCTAGTCGGCTGTGGAGCTTCCTTCTAGCAGCAACAGCGGCACCGAGCACTGAAACTAAGAGGAGTCCTATGGCTGCACCGAACATTGGTGGAACTGTGGATCCGGCCGTTTCGGCCCACACGCCGCCAAGCCCCATTCCAAAGACTTGAACCGCCGTGAAGACGACGTTGAAGAGTGCGAAGACTCTGCCTCTGTAGTTGTCCACGACAAGCTCCTGCATCAAGGTGCCCAGAGGTATGTTCAGCATCACATCGACAAATCCTATAAGAGCCCAAGATAGGAGAACATGCCAGAATTCTTGTGCTCCGGCCAGTCCAAGCACTGCAATCCCAGCAACAATGCCTGCAGATGCAACGATGTAGAGGGGCTTCGGCAGGCGCTTTCGATTGCCCATGACAAGTGCTACTACAATCCCTGATGCGGCACCTGCACTCAGCACAATACCGAACTGCATCTCTGTAATCCCCAGTTGACCCTCTAGATGTGGAATGAGTAGTGCATTAAGAATGCCCGATGATGAAGCCAGAAGAATCGCGAAGACGAAGAGATAGACAAGAATCACATTGCTGGCTGCATATCTAGCGCCTTGAACTACCTGCGACCTAACAGACTCTTTCTCCACCATTTCTTTGGGCACTAGTGATGTCTTGATGCCTCTGAGTGCTATAGCAGAGAGAATGAAGGTGACGGAGTTGATTGCGAAGGCAAGGAAGTAGTCGGGGGCGAGCAGAGCCACGAGTACGCCCCCGAGAGGAGGAATTGTTAACTGGACAACTTGAAAGGTCATCTGTGATAGGGAGTTAGCTGTCACCAATTCGTCAGACTCAACGATATTGGGAATTGCTGCGCTCCTAGCTGGATAGAACCAAGCGTTGGCGATGGCATATAGGAACGTAAGCAGGTAGATCCATTCAATCGGTGCAAGAACTGGAGGAAACAATGGCGCAAGAGGAATGAGTAGAATCAGGAATGCGCGTGTGATGTCTGACGCAATCATTATTGTCTTCCTGTTCCATCGGTCAACGTATACGCCGATGAAACCAGCAAAGATCACGACTGGTGCGACCTGTGCCATTGCCAGAATGGCCATCGCCAGAGCGGACCCGGTAAGGTGGTAGGCAAAGAATAGCAGGGCCAATGAGCTGATGGCGAAACCGACATTTGACACAAGCTGGCCAAACCAGAGTCGGGAAAAGTCGCGATTTCCTAGAATGGTTCTGAAGGAACTGCCTTCGGAGAGAATCTCCTCGGGTAGTTCCTCAGACACTTGTGCTGTCAATTGCACTACCTCGAGAAGTAGGCATATGCGACAGACATTGTGGTACTTCTCATCAGAGAGGCGCTCTTCTTGGATACCTTCTTGCTCTTGGTTTCCATTAGATCACCGCACGTAGGCTGAGAAGGCATGACCAACGGTCATCGTTCTGACGGCCTCAAGGGCCTTGGTGTTCTGCTTCACGGATGAAACTCGGGATTTAGTTGCTAGAGCCATGATGTTTCACGACAAGAACCACTCAGAATTAGTATATAATGCGGAGCCACAACTGAGGGTCACGAAAAGGAGTCACAATTTGTTACTATCATGGGACCCCTATTCAGAATCCGCGGAGGATTTTACTAGGAATTGCGATGGTCATTCTATGTAGAGTCGCGTCTTGCAGAAAGGGCAGAGTACTACTCTATCGTCCACGGGTGTGGCATTAGAGAGCTCAAAAGATAGCCCGCAATCAGGACAGCGGAACATCTCTAAACCTCCAACATGTTCTGCGGGAAGTGCGTGAGCACGCATTGTAGCAAGAATCCTCGCGTCTTCATCCAAGTCTGTTGGAGCAATTGGGCGTCCTTGGGCCCATCGGTAGGCGGCGTAGAGAAGAAGAACCACCATTGGCAAGAGCAAGACGACGTACATGAGATAGACATCAGGCGGCGCTGTCAGTATTGACCCAAAGACCGTCACTGAGCCAAGAATCAAGAGTAAGACAAAAACAATCCAGCGTCCCGGGCTTGTAGAGGGCTCCTGTGGTTCTCCAAAGTAGTCGTAAGAGTCGTCTTCAATCATTGTGGTACTATGGGATAACCATCATAAAACAGAATAAACTCTTCGACGTCGTCAAGTGGGTACTAGCAAAAAGAGAGATGAACACGGGCCGTGCGGCCCGGTTCTTGTACTACTGGACAAACCTACTCTTTCTTGGCTGCCTTCTTCTCAATCTTCTTCGCCTTGACGTTGGTCACGACACCGACTGCAACGGTCATGCCCATGTCACGCACTGCAAACCTGCCAAGTTGTGGAAACTCCTTGTAGGTTTCAATGCACATCGGCTTGAGAGGCACAAGAGTGGCAAGCATGGACTCACCCTTCTTGATGAAGTCGGGGTTCTCCTCTATGACCTGTCCACTGCTTTGGTCGATCTTCTGGTGAATCTTATCGAACCTACAGGAAACTTGGGCCGTGTGGGCGTGAATAACTGGAGTGTAGCCCACAGTGATAGCGGTTGGATGTTGAATGACCATGATTTGGCCTGAGTATTCATCCGCAACGGTTGGAGGGTTGTCTTTTGGACCAGCAACGTCACCACGACCGAGGTCCTTCCTCTCGATGCCTCGAACGTTGAAGCCGATATTGTCGCCAGGTACGGCCTCCTTGAGCTGCTCGTGGTGCATCTCAATTGTCTTGACCTCACCGGACTTGTTTGGAGGCATGAAAGTGATATTGTCACCAGGCCTCATGATACCAGTCTCGACACGACCGACTGGAACAGTTCCAACACCCTTTATCGAATAGACGTCGTTGATTGGCAAGCGTAGGGGCTTGTCAACTGGCTTCTTCGGAAGGGTCACCAGGTCAAGGGCTTCAAGCAGTGAAGGGCCCTTGTACCAGGGTGTGAGATTGGGTGAGAGCTCTTTCAGGTTACAGGCATCACCGATAGCGGCGGTCGGAATGAATGGGATGCCATCGAGCTTGAATCCAATGCTCTTCAGAAAGCCTCCGACCTCCTCCTTTACCTCGTTGTACCGGTCTTCACTGTACTTGACAGTATCATCATCCATTTTGTTGACACAGACGATGAGAGATGGTACACCGAGCGTCATCGCAAGGTAAGCGTGCTCCTTGGTCTGGCCACCGGGGCCGACACCAGCCTCAAACTCACCACGTTTAGCTGACACCACAAGTAGACCAACGTCAGCCTGAGATGCACCCGTGATCATGTTCTTGATGAAGTCTTTGTGACCCGGTGCATCTATGATTGTGTAGTAATACTTGTCAGTGAGAAACTTGAAGAAGGCGATGTCTATTGTGAGGCCTCGCTCACGTTCCTCTTTCAGGCGGTCTAGGGCGAAAGCCCATGCCCAACTCGGACGGCCCAGCTTTTCTGCTTCGGCCTTGTGCTGCTGGAACGTCCGCTCATCGACCGCACCAGTCTCATAGAGCAATCTACCGGTCATGGTAGACTTGCCGTGATCTACGTGGCCAATGACCACGAGATTCAGATGTTCCTTTTCTTTCGACAAGGCATTGTTTCTCCTTATTGAAGTGTTAGTCGGTCCCC
Source organism: Candidatus Thorarchaeota archaeon (assembly GCA_016840795.1). Lineage (GTDB taxonomy): Archaea > Asgardarchaeota > Thorarchaeia > Thorarchaeales > Thorarchaeaceae > SMTZ1-83. The sequence continues at coordinate 30,367 of JAEORS010000002.1, forward strand.
TAGGGGCGGGAACCTGCTGGCTGTCACCTCGCGCGATGCTTTTAATGGTTTCGACAAGGCGGCTTGACTAGGAATGACAACTGATGATTGAGAAGCCGGGTGGACTGAGGATTGCTGTCTTCTAGTGCTGCAATCCTGGGTCCCTATGCTCGATTTGCTCTCGTTCTGTCATATTGGTAACCAAACCAAGAAGGATGACTAGAACCCCCAATGGGACTAAGAATGCCATGCCGACTGGAGCCCTCGTTGGCCAGAGACCATAGAAATGCCATCGTAGTGCGGCGTCTACTACAAACCCAGCTAGAACAAGCACAAGCCCCATGAGTATATGCTTCAGACCCACCACAAATCCCTACTGTTGCTTCTCTTCAGGACCATCACGTGTTCACTGCTCATAACCGTTTCGTTCTGCTACTTGAAACCGAAAGTGACTCTTAACGGATTTCGAGAACGCTGCACAAGCAGATGGCGATTGCAGTATCCTCTAGTAGCCGGTTGAATGATGATTACAACAGACTTCAAAATCCGCCTTACAGTTCCTATCAATCAGACGAATTGACCTCACTGAGTTCTGTCATCAGTTTCTCGAGAAGTGGGATCGCTTTGGTCAACGAAATGCTCAATTCGCTTAGGCGAATCCTGAGCTGCTTTGCCTCTTTGGCTTGTTTCCCATTAAGCTCGTCCATTCTGAGATTTGAGAGGGTGCTGGTCATGGAATCTATGGGTCCCATTGACTTTTGAGCAAGTGCAATCCATTGGGCAAGGGCTCCAGTCAGTATAGACCCCAGTGGGATAGAGAGCTCATAGAAGTACGACCGAATGCCAGACTGCTTATATCTGCGTACAGACCCCAGCGAGGTCAACTGATCTAGGGCTCTACTAATGGATGAGATGCTATAACCAGTCCAACTCGACATTTCTTCCTGTGTTAGAGGTGTCTGATTCATCATAAAACAGGCCAGTATTCGACCATGTATTGACTTGAATCCACGTTGCTCTGCCAATCCCTCCATAAACTGAATGAAACGAGCGCGAATCTCCAGAAAGACTGACTGGCTACTCATTGAGGATTACCGTGTTCGAATTCCTTATTTTGTTTATGAGTATTGTGTAATTTGTCAAAATATGCAAGGATGAGTTAAAGTTGACGATCAAACAAGAGTTCATGAGATCATGGCGATTCGTTTCCAGGCCAGCGGAGAGCTTCGAAGCGGTGACAGGTGCTCAGAGTTATTGGGAGATTGGACGGTATTACCTTGTCCTGAATGTTGTGTTGGCTGTGTTGACGCCTATCACGGTATTCCTTGGGTTTCCATGTGATATCGTGCATGCTGGCACCAATGCACAAATGGGAGCCTATCTATATTCCCCGTTTTTGGAAAATATCACTGGCCTCAGTCGTTATTTGTGGATTGGATTGATCACATATGCGGGCAATGTCCTGAAATTTCCAATACTTGGTCTGATGTTTCATGGCTTTGCAATGGTGTTGAAAGGCAGCGGTTCTCTAGTGGACTCGTTCAAGGTGAGCGTATATGCTGCTGCGCCAGTGCTACTTCTTGGATGGATTCCCTACTTCGGTCTGATTTCGGGCCTGTGGGTCGGTTATCTCTATGTCCTAGGTTTCTGGAAACTGCACGAAACAGGTCTTGGCCCCACCATAGCCCTGGTCAACTTCATGATTGGTGTACAGATTGCTTGGGCATTTGTCTTTGGTTGGATTCTAAGTCCGGTTTAGACACTCACTGAATGGAGTAGAAGCAGAAGTATGATCTATGCCTTAATCACATGGTCAGGAAGATGAACCGCGAACTTGCAGATATCATCACCATCGATGACGGACTTCACGACTTCGATTTTGAGGGGTTGACCGACAACCTGATTCCATAGCTGCTCGGCCCATCCTGCGCCGCAGTAACAGAACGTCTTAGGCATCTTCCCTAGGGCGGCCTTGACGACTGGACAGAAGCAGTAGGCTTTGATTATCTCGTCCTGAGTTCTTGCCTTGGCGTAGGCTTCAGGGTCGCAAGGAGGCTTACTTGTGTAGAGTATCCTGCCCTTTCGATGTGGCTTCTCAATCCATGCTTGATTCTCACCGTATGCTCGAATCACCTCATCTATGTCCTGTGTCTTCTCGAAGATTTCTTTGAATCGTTGGATGTCTTCCACTGGTCTGTCATGGGCACACTTGGTTATCACCTGACACTTCTCATCTTCTTCTGCAATCCTGTCCAGACGTTCTATTGCAGAAACTACCCAATCGCTCCTCTCCTCAGCAGAGCTCAGAGGAGTAATGTTCTCAGACCCTTGAAGAACCATCAATCCTTTCTCTTCTCCAAGAACCTCGCAGAGACGTTCTTTGAATCTGCTCTCCCAAGGATGAATGGTAGTCTGAAGCTCGGTTATGTTATCCTCAGGATTTTCCTCGAAAGGCCCAGTCAAATATACCTCTCGCGGATTCAGCTCTGCCGCTAACCCTCTTGAGAAGCGATAATCATGCAGTTCACTGAAGGCCTTGGCCATTTCGTCATACGGACCCCTATAGACTATCGTGAATGCATCAAAACCCGGAAGAACTCTGGAGTGAACATCACCACTCTCAATCGGCTCGCTCACTGGATATGCAGCCTCTATATCAAGACCATCCCTCACGTCCGTGTCCCAATGGTATATTGTCATCGCGGGACCGCTTATCCTCTCGCCGCAGGCCGCCTTCAGCCTCTTGAATCGCCCCTTCATCTCACTTCTCTTGAAGACGGGAGCTCTGATGGAAGCAATCAGTATATCATCAATACGTTTGTACTCGTACTCACGCTTCTCCTCGGACATCATACGTTCACTGCTAGAAACCGGTGATACAACGATGGACTGAATCCATAATTAAGAAAGGTGCTCAACGTAATCAAAGGTTATCCCCTTGGATGGTGATAGAGTCCGCGGATGATTTTACTAGAATTGTTCATGTCACGACATTGTCGGATTGTCAGCTACTCAAGCAGTCCAGCAGCCCATCCTCGAATTTGATCCCAGTCCCTAGAGTCTATCTTGTCTGGGGCCTCTTCACCTGGACCCATCTGGTTCTTCACAATACTCTTGACTAACCTTCGAACGGCAAAGTTGTATTTTTTGAAGTCAAATACACCAGCGAAGAATGCAGTAGCAATTGGTTTCAGTCCTGGGTTCTCCTCTACTATCTTGTCCAGGTATTCAGTCTGGACTGTTTCGTGATTCTCTGGATTGGTGGCGTATCCGGAAACAACAAAGAGAGCCACCTTCATGTACGAGAGACGTTCAGTGTTCTTCCTGATGAACTCCAGGGGTTCCTTGGTCCATCTTCCTGCTTGTATTCCGCTACCTATTACTACTAAGTCATAATCTTGGATTTCTCCAGATGGCTTGTCTTTTCTAAGATCAACCACTTCAACCTGGGCTCCACTTTCTTGCAGCACATTCCCCATTTCTTGTGCCACTTCAGCCGTGGAGCCATACCTAGAACCATAGCCTATGAGAACTCTTTGCGTCATGAGATGGTCAAAAAGCGCTAGCAACTTATGGATTTCGCAAGTGGCGATATGCAATAGTAAATGACTATCCCATTAGGTCGGGTACCGAGTCCGGTTGTTTGCCTACGTCCTGAAGTTTGTTGAGGGGAACCCAGCCCTCCTCTCCATCAGGTGTGCGTGCCCATGCCCATTCACTCTCTTCATTCAGGACCATTAGCTCACTTCCTGTTCGAACTGTCAACTCCCGTGCGGTGTAGTCCTTAAGTGACAGAAAACTATTCGAACCTGATTCTGGTTTCAAATATGCCTTCGGGACCCATCCTTCAACTCCTGCGCGGTTCCTACAGAAGAGCCATCCTTCCCACTCGGTTTCTCTCTCCTCTCCCTCAATTGACTCTCCTGTCTTGATCACCAGCGGAATGGTGAATTCACTCTCATGGTCTTTAATCGCTCTCATCATTCTCATTTGTATCACCTGATTCGCGGACGATTTTACTAGAAATGGTCACTCCTTCTCCTGAGTAAAGACGTAGGCCACATTTGCACCAGTCTGGACTGTCTGCATACTGCCTGGAGTACCAAGGATATCACCACACGGGTAGGCCCAGATATAGCCATCCATGGGAATCTTTACCTCCTCAAGGACATCTCCGTATAAGTCATAAATCTCAGCGAACACGTCATCCTTCTTCAGGAACTCGCCAGGTGGCTTCAGAAACCGAATCAGACCACCACGATTTGCCCTCACAATGCCCTCCCATCTACATGGCCCCGGTATGATTATGATTCCTTCTTGAGGCTCAATCTCACCGTCAATCATATCAAAGGCCTTCATTATGTTGAGAGTCCCTCTCACACCTACAGTCGTCGATGGCTCAGAAATCCATCGGCCGTCTATTAGCTCCACCAGGATGTCTGGAATTCCATTCTGGGCGGCGAGATTGACTATAGTAGGCGGACTATCCTCCTTGAATGGTGTTCGGTCTATGACTGTTGTCACACCGAATGCCTCTGCCATTCTCTCAAGTTTCTCTTTCGTCTTGGGGTTCATGACGTTAATCTCTGTGAAGAACAGAGAGTCTGGTCTTGTGTTACAATGGATGTTGATGACCATGTCAGCTTTGCTCCAAGCCTGTTGCCACAGAGCGTATGCTAGTCTCTCAGTTGCAGTGCCCTCGGACTGATCAGCGGTCAGGGGGCTTGCACTTCCACCGCCACCTAGGTCAAGGTTGTCTATCCAAGACAGGTATTGGTGGTGCATGTAGGCCAGGGGGTTTTCCACAGGGATTCCGATGATTGCCCCTCTGAGCTCTGATGGGTTTATCTTCTCTCTCATTATCTTGAGTATGACCTCAGCACCTTGAAGTTCGATTCCGTGCTGGGTTGAAACTACAAGTAGTGTGGGACCATCCTTGGCTCCATTCATCACCAGAATGGGAATGTCGATACTCGTGGTTGTGTTGAG
>JAEORS010000275.1:0-2976 GCA_016840795.1 Candidatus Thorarchaeota archaeon
TGGCGCAACTATGGTCATTATTCTCCGATTGAAGAACGGGACAAGACCTGCCTTCTCAACCAGCTCAAAGAGAGGCTCGGCTTGACCGAATAGCCTTCTCCAGGTCTTGAGCCGTACTGCCTCAAGGGTGTCCGCACGCAGGTCTTCCACATCGTTGAGCGAGAGGCTACCGGACTCTGCAAGGTCGCATATCGCACCCACCACGAACGGATTCCCACCACTCACACTGACGATTCTGTCCTTAAGCTCAGGTTGGCTAATACCGCGTTTTTCAAGGAGCTCGATGCAGCTCTCTCTGTCAAGCTCTGTGAGCTCGGACTCCTCGATCTCTAGTTCTTCACTTGTATCGCTAGACAGGGCCTGTCTGCTCGCAACGACGCCAACGCTGTTGAACAACGAACACAGGAACACGTACCAGAGCTCGGTCTCGGCGATATCCCTACCACGGTAGCGCCACCGGCACGTTTCGCTGTCAACACGCTCTGAGTGATCGAACAGGAACACAATGGGCCTTTCAGAGGTCTTGCGGTTGTTCAAGTCTTCCAGCAATGCGTCAAGATACAAGAACTCGGCGCGCCGTGGTTCCTTCCAGAGTATCTCCAGCAACCGCTGAATGTAATCCTTGCCAAGGCGTGTCTGTAGCCACTCTCCAAGATTACCGTATCTTCCCCTCAGCTTCGGACTCACTTGGGCCCCAACTGCCCCAATGGCACTCCCGATGCTTGCTAGAGAGCCGATGAACGGTATGGCCATCACTACTTCCTTCGCCCATTCACGACCCTTTTCTTTGACCGGCTCCACTCCCTCAACAAATCGCTGTCGAATCTGCCAGAGAACGTCAAAACGCCTGAGATTCACTCCAAGTTGAACAGCTCCCTTGGCGATGACATTCAGGCGGTCATAGAACTCAGTGTACCGCTCACAGTCAAGGTAGATGGTTTCGTCAATCGTACTCTTCCAATGATCCAGAAGCGAGCTTTTTCCTATCCCCCCGATTCCACGAAGATGGAGTACAACGCTCCGCTCCCTGCACCTTTCAAGTGCCTTGGCCATCCATTCGAGATGTTCTTCTCTGTCCACGAACACGCGTTCGGTTGGTTCATAGTGTTCGTACATGCTCCAGTCCCCGTGTCACACGTTAGCGTGCAAAGGATAGGGTTTCACATAAGCTCGTCGGTACTCAAGTTGGTGCGTTGGACAACTAGCGTACTGGCAACCTGCTACCACATCTTCTCTTGCATGTGAGTGTATCTGATGATGAGTTTCGAGAGATATATGGTTTCCATACTTGGAGAGCTGACCTCGTCCTCTTCTTCCTCCGACCACTCCTCACCCTCAGGCAGACTCTGGGCACCAAGCTCCTCCAGTCGGGTCATGGTCTTCTGTAGAGTGTTTCTGCTGTCGATGTCCGAGAGGAGGAGTGCGTAATTTCATGTGTTCTTATCCAAGCCCAATCTCCGTTTCAAATCCCTTGAGAAGATTTCAGCTGGACTGTTACGATGATAGGGGCTGTTCGTCCAATGTAGGTTGGCCCGACCATCATATTAAATACCGCTGACTTCTAGGCAGTTGATAAGAGGAATGACTGATTGAAGATTAATAGTATGCTAATTGAAGATGTGGTGACTGCTTCAGGTGATATCTCTGTCGAAGAGGCAATTAGTACCCTTCATCAAAAGCATGTTGGCTCAATCATTGTCATTGATAAGGACGGGAAGTGTGAGGGGATATTCACAGAACGGGATGCCATCCGGATTGTCGCAACTAAGGTTCCCTTGGGCACGCCGCTTGAGAGGGTCATGACGACTAATCTCAAGACAGTGGAGGAGGGAGCTACATTCGCAGAGGCAAAAAACATCATGAGGATCAATAACATACGACACTTACCGGTCACCGATAAGCACGGGCATCTCATTGGCCTTCTCAGTCTCAGAACCATCCTTGATGAAATCCATAATATGCAGGCGGGCAAAAGCTAGGAATCTTTGACGTTAGACGAGGAGAGAAGACTAATGAAGCGGTTCAAGAACAATCCAATCCTTAGACCAGTGCCAGGTCATTACTGGCAAAATCGAGAAGTGTTCAATGCCGCTGCTATCTATGCAGGGGAGAAGATCCATATCCTCTATCGTGCCATAGGAGACGACGGTGTGTCACGGTTGGGATACGCGAATTCCTCGGATGGCCATTCAATAGACACGCGACAGCCCGAACCGGCTTTCGCACCAGCACATTCCTGTGAGAATCTAGGTTGTGAAGACCCGCGACTCACACAAATGGATGGAAAATGCCTGATGACATATACAGCTTACAGAAGCTATCCAACAAACGCGTACCAAGTTTCCATCACAGAGATTTCTCTAGAAGACCTAGTGTCAAGCCACTGGAATTGGGGGGAGAGATGGTTACCCTTTGATGGTATCCTCAACAAGAATGCAGTGATATTCCCTAAGAAGATAGATGGGCGTTATGTGATGTATCACCGTATTGAACCGTACATGTGTGTGGCGTATTCTGAGGACCTGAAGCGATGGTGTGAAATGAAGGCGGTGATGCAACCCAGACCCGGTAGCTGGGACTGCCTCAAAGTTGGAGCAGCCGGACCTCCAATCGAAATCAATGAGGGCTGGCTTTTCATCTATCATGGGGTGGACTTTAACTACGTCTATCGCCTCGGTACTCTCTTGATTGACAAGGATGATCCTGAAACCATTCTTCATCGTTCAGAAAAGCCGATATTGGAACCAAGTGAGGAGTATGAAAGGTTTGGCAAGGTGCCGAACGTCGTGTTTAGCTGTGGAAGTGTTGTCATGGACGACAAGCTCCTGGTCTACTATGGCGGTGCTGATTCGGTGGTGTGCGGAGCGGAGTATGACCTAGGCGAACTCCTTCCTTAGTTTCGCTCTGTTTCTCTGAGCAGATGGCTTATTGTAGATGGGCAATCTTGGACACAGGAAGGCCGTCTGCACTTGAAAT
>JAEORS010000276.1:0-2967 GCA_016840795.1 Candidatus Thorarchaeota archaeon
TGTGACATTAAATGGGTCTGTGGAGGTCGCTGCCTCTTTGCAAACAGGGAACGTCTTTGGGGCGATGAAGGACTCCAGAAGGTTTGCAGAACTGTCAGACATCTAATCGATACCTTGCAGAGGTACGCTCCGACCGTTCAGAAGCTCATTGCCAGTGGCACAATCTCACTAGAGCAACTATCGTATCCCGTGAACAACGGGTGTGAAGTAATACCATGAGGTCGTGAGTCAGTAGTCCTCTTCTTCAACGGGCTCTTCAACTAGACTCTTCTGCATCGATACTATCTCTTCCTTCAACCTTACAGTACGGCCAGTTTCCTTGTAGCCAAGTCTTTCGTAGAAGGAGAGTTGCATCTCTACTGCACCGTAGACCTCAACTTCCACAATCGTAGCACCCCTGGAAGCCAGCAAGTTCTCCGCATATTGCATCAGGACTGTGCCGATTCTTCGACCACGGTACTTTGCGAGCACAGCCAGGCGGCTGATGATTCCTTTCGTTCCGCTAAGTCGAACCCTCATGGTCCCGACTATTGTGTCTCCCACAAGAGCCACATACTGATCACCCATCTGAATATGACGGGCAATCTTCGATAGTCCCTCTGATAGGGCTGCCGGAGTCCTCGATAGTTGCTTCTTGACCGGTGCGTATGCCTCTTTGATGATGGCCTTCAGTACATCCACTTCGGCCAGTTCGGCACGCCTTATCATGACTTCGGCATAGTCGTAGATTTCCTCTTCCTCCTTGGAATACTAAGTGCCAATGTATTTGAACGAGCTGACATAAATTATTCGGGCTCTCCACATCGTTGTGCTACAATGCTGATTTGCACCCAACAAGTGGGGATTGATGGGCACAAAGATGGTAGGCTTCATTAGAATCCTCTGCTGAACCAGTTTCAGGATGTCAATAGAAAATCTCGTGATACGTCCTGTGAAAGTCGAGGATCAGACTTGGATCCGTCAAGTTTCTGTCGAGCATTGGTCTTCTGAGGTCGTCGTGACCAGGGGCAAGGTGTACCTTGTTGAGGAACTACCTGGCTTCGTGGCTCTTGTTTCAGGTGAACGGGTTGGACTCTTGACCTACAAGGTACAGGATGATTCCTGTGAGATACTGACCCTAAACAGCCTTCTTGAGAAGCAAGGTATCGGGACTGCGCTTCTTTCCAGAATGGAAGAAGAAGCTACGGCCATCGGGTGCAATAGGCTGTGGTTGATTACAACGAATGACAACATGGAAGCCCTGAGATTCTATCAGAAACGCGGCTTCTCAATTGTTGCAGTCTACAGTGATGCAGTCAATGAGTCCAGGCGCCTGAAACCCGAGATTCCTTTGATAGGGGAAGATGGGATACCAATAAGGGATGAGATTGAACTCGAGAAACTCCTGAAATAGTGCAGCTTCTGCAGTTCAGGACGTGATTTCTTGATTCACTGACACACAGCTTTAATATCTCAGAATGCTTCACACTGGAACATCAGGAGAGGTGCATATGGCTGACGAAGAAAAAGACGAAATTGCAGATTCACAGAAACTGAGCAAGCGCGACAAGAAGGAGTTGCAGGATGGGGCATGTGTTTCCTGTGCAATCTTTCTTCTCCTATTCATGTTCGCGGCAATCGCTGCAATGATACTTTGACCTTGTAGATTGACTCTCCTGGTGCGATCTCTTGCCTCAAGAGAGCAGAAACGGGAGTGATTCTCGAAACATCAACATCTGAAATACACTTTTTTCCTCGATAGCATTGTATTTCTGGATGGATAGGAGACCTGTAGTCTGAAACAGTATGCCTCGGAGTGAAACTTGAGTTGTCTGACGACCCTAAGAAGGCAAGCCCGCGCATTGGTTCAAGCGAGCATGCGTTTAGCACTGGCGGCATCATGATGAACTATGCCAAAGGGGTCGTACAGCATGGCAAGATGAATCTTGATGAAGCAATCCGGCTCCTTGAATCCGCCCTTCAGGGTTCAGTCAGGTCAGACAACTTCGAGTATATCATGAAGTCTCAGGTTCAGCTTGCCGCGGTCCATGTCAAGCGGTATCGACTCCACGGAAATGAGAAGGACTATCGAGCAGCATGTCAATATTCAGACAATTTGGCTGAATTCGCTGAAGAGATGGGTCTGATTCCTGGTTTGGTTGAAGCACTTTTGCTGCGCGCCCTACTCAAGAGGACTGCAACTGACTTCAGCGGTGCCAGGGCAGACCTTTTGCGGGCAAGGAGCTTGGCTATCGAGAACAACCTCACGAAAGTTCATGCTGTCGTAAGCTACGAACTCGATCTGGTCACGGCCCTAGAGGAAGGTCGGCAGCTAACGAAGGAAGAGATAGAAGATATCGACATCTACATTGACGATGTTCCAGGTGTCTTTACGAGGCTAATGAATATCGATGTTTCGCATAAGCCCATAATAACACCTCTAAAGCTATTCCGTCTGGTTGTCATGAACCCGGCAATTGGACTTCCCATCTACACCTACGACTTCACCGATGTGTTCAAAGAAACGGGAATCCACATCTACGGACTCCTCTCTGCAATCACAACTGTAGGCGCAGAGATGATGCCCGACGCAGGTCTCGTACGCTCGCTCACTCATGAAGGGAAGATGATCATGATGGAGCATGAGAGCACCTACATGGGGGCACTAATAGCTGATAGGGAGAGTTTCAGGGCCCGGATGAACCTTCGAACCTTCCTCAGTGAATTCACAGCGATTGTACCTCCGGATACATGGCGAGGAGAGGTGTTGTCAGAGGAACAGAAGGAGAGGGCGGACTTTCTTGTTGCGACTAATTTCCGTGAGCTTGTTCGCTCAGACGAAGAGTAGACTCTGACAGATCAACCTCTTGATTCCACTTCTTTGTCGATCATGTTAAGCAGAGAATCAATCCTCTCTAGCAGTGTCTTCCTTAGCTTTTCGCCTGCTTCAGTCGCCCGGGGGTCCAACTCGAAAGCCCTCGCGTACAT
>JAEORS010000045.1:0-11206 GCA_016840795.1 Candidatus Thorarchaeota archaeon
CCCACTCTCTCCGGTGTGAGAGCAGTCGGCAGGTCTTGCTTGTTTGCAATTCCGATGACCTTCGCCTCAGGAACTTCTTCCTTGACCAAAGAAACAAGCTTCTTGCTCCTTAGGACATTCTCAAGTGTGCTATCTGTGACAATGACCACAACCTGTGCGTTGGCAATCATCTTGGCCCAGAGGATTGAGAACCTGGATTGTCCTGCGAGGTCCCATAGCACGATATTGGCATTCTGAACTTCTTCGGGCAATCGTTTGATACTGACACCAATAGTGGGATCGTGAACCAATGGGAGGGTTTCACCCCTGAGTAGGTGGAGGGTGGTTGTCTTTCCAACGCCTGCAAATCCTAGAATGGCCACCTTCACCATCGTTACAGCAATCTCATCGACCTTGGCGTCAAAGCCATCGAGGGGCTGCTTCGCGGTGGCGAGATTGGCGAATTCGTTCATGAAAGTATCAACAAGCTGAGTCATCTTATCTTCGATCTGCACTGTGTCATCAGCCTTGTCAGCAATGAACACAAATGTGAACATGTCTCTCTGTGCGTAGAATATCCGTGAGATTGAAACGTTCATGAACTCGGTCTGACCTTCTAGGTCTACGCTCTTCAGGAATTGGGCCAAATTCACAAGGAACTCAACTAGATCTGACTTGGACTCACTCCTAGCATACTCCTTGGAGAAAACCACATCGTCCTCTTGGCCCAGAATGTAGACACTTCTGATCAACTTACTCACTCCAGGTCTGAATAAGCAGCTCCAAATATCTTCTTGCTGTATCTGAGTTTACTTTCCTCTCTTCAAGCTTTCTCGTGAGTACTGGCAATACATACTCAGGGAAGAAGACCTCCATTCTTGGATCTGTTATGAGCACCCAGACATCCTGCTTCTCAAAATGAGCTGCTATCCTTTCCGCCTCCATGGCCCAAAGTGCATTCTGAATTACCCTTTCGGGGAAGGCAGTGTGCTCCGAGATTTCGCTTACACTTCGTGGCCTTTCTCTCAGGCTCTTGAGAACCTCATATTGTACCGTGTTTGAGATTATCTTGGAGATCTTCTCTCTATCTTCAAGGATTGGTGAATTGGGATCGTCAATTGGCAGAGTAGGGTTGTAACCAACTGCAGGAGGCTCAGGCGAGAAGAACTTGGAGATACACTCTCTGTACTCAGCGGCAACTCCCGGGGCCGCCACCTCGGCCTTAGAAAACGACTCTGCGGGAGGCGCGCGATATGCGAACAAGTCCTTCAACAAAAACGCCGTTTCTAGGGTCTTGCCGACCATCTCCACTTTGACCAAGCCCGAGTCCATCAGTGGAGTTATTGCCTCCACCAGGTCCACGGAGTCTGCCTGTACTTGACTCTTAAGCCACATGGATAGCTTCGCGGTGCTTTCAACAACCTCAGTGTGTAGCCGTTCAAGTAGAAGAGCACTCGATGGAGTCAGGTAAATCTGGGCACAAAGCTGTTCCTCCGCCAGCGAGGGCATTGTACTCTTCTTCTCCAGAATCTCTGCAATGTCGACGGATTCCGGATCCTGACTCATCAGTTCAAGCATGAAACGTCCCATTCCCGAGATTTCTTTGGAGATGCTGTCCAATACTTCGTCAGAGCCAAGCACAAAACCAACAGTCCAGCCTGGGTATGCATCCGCTGTGAAGGAGGCGATTCTCATTCCCTCGACTTCTAGCTCCTGTATCTCCTCCACTCCCTTCTGATGTTCATAGAACACCAGGTTTAGTGCTTTCTCTGTGAGAGTAAGAGTAGAAGGATATCGCTTCTTGACAACGAACCCGTGATAATCATCTAATTGTACAACAAACGCGGCTTCTGGCATCTGACGCTCCCATCACGGCTTTGCAATCTCCACATAAATGTGTGACCATCATGTATACCCTGATCCACACAGCCCGCTATTTGGCTATTCTTCTTCCAAATGATCTAGGCATGTGATGTGCTCATTCTCATCTAGAATCCAACAGTCCTCACAGACAAGTTCATGGCAGATGATGCAGATTCCGATATGATGCTTGAGGCCGGACATGACTGATTCACTGGCGTTCCCCGCATGCTGTTCGCAATATCCGCTACCGCATCTCCGGCACTCGATAGAGGCTGGCCCCCTGCAGACTCTGCAGGAGGGAGATTGCATCCTTTGAGAAGAGATGATTCTTGAACCCGCTATCAATTCCCCGCTGTATTCTGGAACCAATGCCCCCTTACAGGTGGAATCCGAACAGTAACCGACTCCCTTATACTTTCCACAATGTAGGCAATAGGGGTCGAGAACTGGGCTATTTCGTTTCATCGGTGGCGCCTCCGCCAGCAATCTTGTCAAGGCGCTAACTCTTACGCCCTATTTCATGAGCTAGAAAGGATGAAAAGCATTTCTTCAGAAATCGAAACCAGTGGGCGCCGATGGACTTGGAGAGTGAAGTTCTCATAGTACCCTTTACTGCCTCCCGCAGTCTTCAGCTTGCAGGAGGCCCTCCCATGGAACAAGCTGTTCCTGAGGACTTTGCGCTCGCCGTGATGTTGCTTCGTGCCCTGGAAGATAGGAATGGAAAGGACCTCGAATTTGTACTCAAGGCGTATTACCCCGTGCTTGTAGTGGAGTCCTCGGTGCCCAACCATCATTTTCTGATTGAGCTTCTAGGGATTAGCTCGTCGGAGATTACGCCCATCATTGATACTGGCATCACTTCGGTCATTAATCGCGTTAAGTCGTCGAAAGAATCTAGTGAACTGGTCAAACTCATACGAGAGGCGAGGGGGCTTGTCACCTCGACAACAAGGGCAGAAGAGATCACCATGCCAGGGCTCGTGTCAGGTTCTTTGGCAACAGGTATCGCAGAAGCAATGGACAGACCATCAAGAAGCTACATTGAACCTTATGCAATAATACTTCCAGAAGTACTGTCGAAGAAGAAGGCTGTTGAGTTCTCAAAGAAACTCCGAGAGTCTTCTCGGGTTGCGGCTGCTGCAGACCGGCTGCTATCAGAGCTTCGGGATTCAGTTCATTCTCGAATTAGACATCTAATCGAGTCTAGCCATGCAGGGGTCTCAGAAGGTGTAGAGCGACTCCAGCAGCGTATTGATGTGTTGCGGAGGGAAGTCGAGAACCTGGACTTCCGGCTGGAGCAGAAGCAGGGTGATGAGGCTGCAGAACTCAGGAGAACCAAGAGCGCCCGCTTGTCTGCCCTCAAGCGTGACGAAGCACGTCTGAAGAGTCTACTTGGGCGAACAGAGAGCATCTCCGGAAACCTACGTGAACATCAGGAATTGCTGAATGCCGACATCGAGAAGGTCCGGGCTGAACTTGGTCGTCAAAGGCAGAAACTCGACGAGGTCCTTGTTCCCGCGAGGGGCGTTGAGATTGACAGTGAAACTGCGTTTCTGCTACTACCATTCATCATTGCTGGGTTCTCAAAGAAGGGCCGCCTTGAGATCTCTGTCTATCCGCCTTCGCGACTTATGGAGGAGCCTCAAAGAGTTGGACGGCGTCGCGAGTTTGTAGACGTTCTTCAGTCAACATCTGATGCCATGGACAAGATTTCAGGCATTCTGGCAAAACGTGCTAACAGCGACGTGGACCTGAGAAAGACAATCCGTTCACTCTCTAAGAAGCACAGTCTGTTGTCTGCGAGGAGTGCTCGCAGACTGGTCAGAGAGGGAGTATCGTCTCTAGTGTCGGATGGTTTTGCCAAGGAGTCCGTGCTGGAGGACATCGAGACTCTGTTGTCAGGCATGCCTGAACATACGTTGAAGGTCAAGCATAGAATGCCGGCGCGTGTGGTTGCCGCCGACGGGCTTTGCCAAGTCAAGTTTCACATTCATGATGATTCCGGAAATCCGATAGAGACGGCCATAGTTGAGCTGGGTGTATTCAGAGCCGAGTCTGATTCCAAGGGTGTGGTGAAAGCCTCTCTACCCAGAAGCAGCTATGAAGGGACTGTGTCTTCCTCAGGATTCAGAGAGAAGACCCTTGAGTTCACACTTCGTTCTGCCGACGACGTGGTAATTCCCGTTGTCTTGAGTCCTCTGTCCAAGGAGGAGTATTTGGACAAAGAACTGGACGGACTGTTGGAGCGAGCTGAGCGAATTGAACAGATACGAGAGCGGCTTTGGGAGGCATTTGAGAAACAAGGCACTACTCTTCTGACCATCCCTGTCTATCGGAGTGCCTTGGTTGAATTGCTATCTGAACTTGGATATGAACCTGAGGCTTGGATTGCTCAGGCCAAGAAGAAACGAGGTATTGTGAAAGGTCTTCTAAAGCGTGATGATCGAACAGAGGGCATTAGAAGAGACATCCTGCGTCTGGCTGAGGAGTCCAAGCAAGCTGGAGGAATCATGCTATTCTCTGAACTGCTGGTGCGCTTGGACGACATGGGATGGGCAACAAACCCTGATGAGATTCAACAGACTCTAGGAAGCATGTCTAAAGAAGGGCTGGTACAGGGCACCACCAAGCTTGAGAGTGGGGCCCTATTGGTGCAGTTTGTTCCAGTGTCACTAACAAGTGATCCTCAGCAAATACTAAGTCTTGCCGCAGAAGGAAACGGAAAGATAACCATTGAAGACGCAGTAGTTCGTCTTGGCTGGACGGAGGAACGCGTGAGCATTGCACTCGACCTGCTAGTCGAGAATGGCGTCGCCAAGATACAGAAGAGCTATTCCAAGAGTACACAATATTGGTTCCCCGGGCTTCGGGGAAAGAAATAAGTCGCCGTCACATCAGGTCTGTCTTGTTGAGGGGTGTTCAACCCTGGGATAGGAGATATCTTCATGAATCGACTCTCTCACATTGTCTTCGCATTCTCTATGTTTGTGGGTCTGTACACACTTATCTACGCATACAGTGTCTGGCTGGACTTGTCTGGTCTGTTGTTCGATTTGCTATTCTACTATGTTGCGGGTGGCATCATTGTCACCGTGGTGGCTGTGCCAATCCTGTATTGGAAGGCTCCACACAAGGACAAGAGTGGGCGGACCATCGGTAACAAGGGGGCTGTCGGAGCTTTGTCCTTTGTCACGTTCTGTGTGGGCTCGCTTTGTGGTGCTGTGTTCTATCAGTGGAGCAGCGGAATCCTTTTCATCGGTGATCTGAACATCTTCATAGGCGCTCTGATTATTGTTGCTGGAGCTCTAATGCCCGATTGGGACATTATATTCCTAGGCATCTCACGGCACCGTAACATCATCTTCCATTCTGCCGTCCTGCCATTTCTAGGTGTACTATTGACTCTGATCAACGTGGCCCAGAGAATAGCCTCATCATATTCCTTGGCAGTCGGTGCTCACATGGAGTTCTACGTGACGGCACTATTCTTGCTAGGTTATGCTTCCCACCTATATCTTGACATATTCCCTAGCGATGCAAATCCTCTGGAGATTGTCTGGCGTTCCGTTGACGTTACAAGTGAGGCTCCGACCGGGCTGAAGCCTATGGGTCCAATCAAGATATCCAAGAAGAACGCTAGGATGTGGCTCCTTGGAAACGCCACACTCTTGGTGCTGGTGGCGGCCGGACTGATGGGATTGTACTTCTACAACCTCGCAATCCTACCCTAGTTTCGCACGTTTCATAGAGAATCAGAGAAGCAGACTCAGTCCCATTCATCCAAGTCGTCATCGAACTCGTCATCGCTATCCATGACATCTCTCTCTGGAGGTAGATCACTCTCGTCAAAGTCCTCTTCATCGTCCTCAAAGAGGAAGGTATCCGGATCGACATACTCTTCCTGCCGTGCTCGAGCTTTTGACACCTGCTTCTTCAGATGTCCCGCCATACAGAGGTTATCCAATGGGTCAAAGTGCTCACACTCCGGACAGCATTCTCCCTTGTTGGTGCAGGTGTAGAACGCCCCACATAGCTTGCAGCATTTTAGTTCCGACACTTCATTACACCGAAGAAACTCTGGATAACGAATATGGACGCGATTTTATCCCAAATAAGGATGTCTCTAGGTAACGTTAAATGAATCAGTCAGCGATTTGTTCCTGAGTTGTTTCCAGTGAAGGAGTTGGAGCTCGAGGTACGCAAGTATGTGCTTGACAATGCGGTGAGATATGAAGGCGCCCCCACTGTCAAGTCAGTTATGAGTGCAATACTTGGTTCTAGAGCCGATCTCAGGCCTCGTGCGAAGGAGGTCAAGGAGCTGGTTGACCGGCTCGTCCGTGAGATAGGGAAGATGTCCTGGGATGACCAAAGACAGGAACTCCTGGAGCTTGCTCCAGAAATGCTTGAAACCGCTTCTGAAACAGTTGAAGAGTCCGGAGAACTCCCTGAGCTCAACAACGTTGACAAGTGGCCCAAAGTGGTCATGCGACTCGCACCATTCCCTTCCGGCCCACTTCATATTGGAAACGCTCGGATGGTTATTCTGAACGACTATTATGTGAAGCGATACAATGGCGAGCTGATACTTGTCTTCGATGATACTATTGGATCTGCTGAAAAGGTTGTGGAGTCTGATGCTTTTGAGCTGATTCCAGAAGGGCTTGATTACTTGGGCGTGAAATGGCATAAGACAATCTACAAGTCTGACCGTTTGGAGATATTCTACAAGTATGCTGTGGACCTTATTGAGAAGAAAGAGGCCTATGTCTGTGACTGTGACGCTGAAGTGTGGCGGAAGGGACACAAAGCCAAGAAAAAGGCGTGCAAATGCAGTTTCCTGAGTGTAGAGGAAAACTTGGCTCGATGGGAGAAGATGCTTGATGGAACCTATCCGGAGCGGGGAGCCGCAGTGCGACTCAGAACCGGCATGTCAGATCCTGACCCTGCAATGAGAGATCATGTCATCCTAAGAATATCAGAATCGGAGCATCCGAGGGTAGGAACACGTTACAGAGTCTGGCCACTGCTTGAATACTCTTGGGGCATCGATGACCACGAACTTGGTGTGACCCATATTATCAGAGGCAAGGATCTCGTAAAGGAAGGCAAGATTGAGCAGCACATCTGGAACATCTATGGTTGGCAACATCCTGAACTCATCTACTACGGTCGACTGAAGTTTCAGGACGCGCGACTCAGCAAGAGTAAATCACGTCGAGAAGTCCTCGATGGAGTTTACACTGGATGGGATGACCCGAGAACTTGGAGCATGCAGTCGTTCCAGAAGCGTGGTATTCATCCTGATGCTGTGAGGAAGGCAATGCTGGACTTAGGCCTGAGTATAGTTGACATCTCTATCTCCATGAAATCTGTGTATTCAGAGAATAGGAAGATTCGGGATGCGAATGCTCCTAGGGCGTTCTTTGTCGAATCACCGGTGTGGGCAGAACTTACTGGACTCCCATCCGAGATTCAAGAGGCCGAGGCCCCTGTTCATCCCGACTTTCCTGACCGAGGAGTGAGAAGAATCCCTCTCAGAATGTCCACTGATCCTGTCACGCCGGTTGTTGCGGGTATTTCAGAAAGAGACTTCAAGCGATTGATGAATGGCGAGCTATTCAGATTGAAAGACCTGGCAAACTTCACTTTGAAGAAGGGTCGAAAACCAGAAGCAGCATTCCACAGTGTCGATGTTGACAATGTACGTTCAGAGGGTGGCTCCATCATTCACTGGGTTCCTAAGGAGGGTGCAGTCCCGGTTGAAATGATAATGATCGATGGTGCCGTGGTGGCAGGTCTTGGAGAGCCAAGCATCAAGAACATCGATAATGGTACGTTTCTACAATTCGAGCGTGTGGGCTTTGCTCGCATCTTTGAGATTGGAGAGCCCATCAGGGTTGCATTTGCTCACAAGTAGGGTCTTCTCCTGCGGCCAAAGAGAACATATAGTTCGCAAGCAGGTCCATACGCGGTGACAGTTTTGGCCAAGAAGAAGAAACGTGCAAAGCCCAAACTCTCGGCATCGATGTTCAAGATAACTGGTGCACATGCCAAGATGAAGATTGATGCGAAGAAGAAGAAGCTATACTACTTTCGTGAGAAGGTGAAGCCCGAGAAGGCAAATAAAGCAGCCGCGGAGGATGGAGCAGAGATCCTCGGGGTCACTCCCAACGAACTCAAGGTTAGCAAACCTGCGCTGAAGTATGACTTCTATTGCATCTACGACGCAGTGCTGGACCTGAAGTTTTTGCGACTGAGAGATCAGGAACTGGGAGTCAATGACCAGGTGTCTGGAGCATATGTTGGGAAGGAGATCATGATTCCCAAGAAAGGTAAGTCAATCCCTGGCAAATCCATCAATCTTGAAATTGTCGAGCTTTTCGAGTTGACAAGAGAGGACGGAATGACGGTCGATGGAAAGACGGGTGGTCCCGCCGATGCGATTGCGAAGATTCTCAAAGGCGCTGGCAAGAAGACAGCTACGGCAGCCTGGGTGAAGGGGGCCAAGGTTTCTCCAGGGAAGTTCAATTCTGTGGAGAAAGTTGTCAAGGTGGTTGGAAAGCTGGCTGGGCAGAGGCCTTCTGATGCCAAGCGAGTCACGCACCATGTACTAACCTTTAACCAGCTCAATGGATTCTACCTACCAACATATTACGTCAAAGTGACTGCCGGGGCGAAGTCGCAGACATTGAGAGTCAACGGAATCGATGGTGCAATATCGCTCGCCGTCTGAACGCGGAATCGGTGTTCAACTGCATTGGGCGCTTAACCACGATGGAACGTCAGTCATCTCCATAGGCCATTTCAGAAGCCTTATTGCACGACTCGGCATGAAGACGTTGTTCCAAGGTGACTGAATTGAAATCTGAGTACTCATCAGTTCTCCTTAGATTCGGAGAGATTGCCATAAAGTCAAAGCAGACACGTCGAAGGATGACTGACCTTCTAGCAAATCATGTTCGGTTGGCCCTAAAGGAGAAACAGGTCAGATTCACCAAGGTTCGGCAGGTCTATGGTCGTATCTTTGTCGAAACGCCGGATGCTGAAAACGCCGCCAAGGTTGCTGCGAGAGTCTTCGGGATTGTTTCGGCCTCCCCTGTGGTCGTCACTGAAGCACGAGTTGATGCAATACTCGACGTTGGTCAATCACTGGCAGGTGCTTCATTTGCGAAAGGAAGTTCATTTGCAGTTGGAGCTAGGAGGATTGGCACACACGATTTCTCTAGTCAGGACATTCGAGAGAAGCTCGGATCTCGTATCCTAAACGGTCTTTCTGAGTTGGACCTCAAGGTTGACCTCACGTCACCTGAACACTCAATCTACGTGGAAGTAAGAGACGATAATGCCTACATCTTCACGGAAACCGTTGAGGGCGTGGGTGGAATGCCCACAGGTTCTCAGGGCAAGGTAGTATGTACACTCTCCAGCGGTCTTGACTCGCCTATAGCGGCCTACAAGGTGATGAAGCGTGGGTGTATTCCCGTGTTCGTAAACTTCGACAACACTCCCTATGCCGAGGATGATTGCCGTGAGGTTGTAACCAAGCAGGCACAACTTCTCGCCGATTACATCCACGGTTTCGAGGTCAAGCTCTATGTCGTGCCCCATGGTGAGGACCTAGCAGAGGCTGTTGAGCACGGCCCGCCAAAGATGACCTGTGTATTCTGCAAGAGGAACATGATTCGCATGGCTCGTGAGATTGCGATTGCAGAAGGGGCCGATGCGATTGTCACGGGGGAAATAATCGGAGAACAGGCCTCACAGACCACCAAGAACCTGCGCGCCATCAACACGGCAGTCTGTGACTTTCCAATTCTCAGGCCATGTGCCGGAGACGACAAGGTAGACATCGAGGCGCTGGCTCACAGAGTGGGAACATACGAGTTCGCCCGGGAGGGGCTTTCGTGCTGTTCGCTCGCCCCGAAGTATCCAGTCACCAGAGCGCAAGTGGAAGATGTCGAGTCTGCAGAACGGAAGATGGACCTTGATGTAATGAGGAAGCAGGTGGAAAGCGCGCGCATCGTGACTCTACGAACCGGATAGGGTAAGATTCTGGTCTACTGCACAGGCCCTGATTGCGTTAGAAGAGCCCTATGAAATCTGCATATGAGCAGCGCAACCCGTGAGAGGCTTTAAATACAGAGCGAATGCATGCAGTGTGCTAAGAGGAGAGAAAGCCTTGCCGAGGTCGAAGAAGGACAGAATCATTCCTGTGGCACCGGTCGATCGACTGATGCGAAAGGCGGGCGCAAATCGTGTGAGTGACAAGGGTGCCGAGAGACTTGCGCAAATCCTTGAAGAAATCGGTGAGAACCTCGCCAAGCGAGCCTCCGAGCTGACAGAGCATGCCGGCCGGAAGACAATAACTGAGAAGGACATGGACCTCGCTTACAAACAATGGACTCGTGGAATGTAGAGTTCTCACAATGACATCAACAAGCGCATCGGAAGAAGTCATAGTGGACCTCAGCATTGGGTCGGGAGGGCGATTGAAGTGAAGGGTGCGGTTGTGGACGTAGACGAACGCATCGCACTTCTCTCTCTACATGATGTGAGCCCTGCGTTTGAGAACGACGTGGTAGCATCCTGTGACCGCTTGTCTGACCTGGGTGTTTCGAGCTTCACTCTACTTGTTGTTCCGATGTACGGGTTGAAGAAATCTAATAGCTTTGAGCGAAGCCCTCTGTTCTCAGAGTATCTCCAATCGCTTGGCCTTGAGATATCCATGCATGGCTACTCTCACTTCACCAAGTCTGGTTCCATGGATGAGTTTCGTACGATGGATTCCAAGCGAGTTGCCAAACGTGCAAAGTCCGGTGCTGCAGCTATAGCTAGTAGCTTTGGTCAGAAGCCATATGGATTTGTTCCCCCACTTTGGCAAGCCCCTCCAAGAGTTGGCAAGGCCATGAAGGCGGCTGGGATGAAATACAGTGTAGTGGAGAACAACATCCACTCATTCTCCGATGAGCGTATGCATAGGACCATGGAATTCCTTGTGAGCCAAGGTGTTAAGGGCACATCATTTGCGAATGTCCTCCTCGAGATAGAGCTTGGAGGTCCGGTGCAGGTCGGAATCCACCCAAGAGACCACATAGAAACGCAGGTGTTCAAGCTAATCGAGGATATGAAGGACCGGTTGAATTACACCTTCGTTGGATACAGAGATTACCTTACACATCGATAAAACGAACGACTTCTCTTCCTGCGGAAACGATTGACACGCCATTCATTATTATGCGGGTGCTTTTCCCAGATACAGATGTGTGCACACAACACACCATACTCGTGTGGTGTTAACGAGCACAATCAAAACCTCAGTGTGAATCAGGAGGTCGCTCCACATGAGGAAACCAGGACTAGTAGT
>JAEORS010000277.1:0-2948 GCA_016840795.1 Candidatus Thorarchaeota archaeon
CGAAGACCTATCAGCTGAGGTGGACTTAGTTGATTCTGTTGGACCCGGGGGTTACTACTTGAGCAAGCAACACACACGTCACAATCTGATGAAGGAACATGCAATTCCGACTGAAGTCATCTCTAGACTCTCCCATGACAAGTGGATGCAGGAGGGGGCAAAGGACTCAGCAAGTCTTGCTAGAGAACAGGTTACGAAGATACTTGACGCACACAGTGGGGAGCCATTGCTCGATGACCGTGCAGCTCAACTCGATTCCACAATGAGTCAGATACTGAAGAGACACGGAATTCCTAGGTCCACCCTTCCATTAGAAATCTGAGCTTCAGATTCGCGGAAATAGTCGACCAGTATGCTTCATGTATTCGACATACTCCTCTCCGAACTCCTCAATCATCATCTTCTCTTCACTAGACATTCGTTGATAAGTGAAGGGAATACCTAGCGCCCATATCACCAGAAGAATCCAATTGGATGCTACAAATACCATTCCTAGGTTGAACATGATGTGCGATGTGTATACAGGGTGTCGTACTCTGGCATAAGGTCCAGAAGTCACAAGTCGCTGTTCATCCTTCACCTCCAGAGCGTACGAGAATGACTCTCCAAGGGTTCTATGCGCCCACCATACGAGGGGCACTGCAGGGATTCCAAGCCCTAATCCGGCCCACCTTGCCCAAACTGGAATGACGAAATAAGACCACACTATCCACGCAGAGTCTAGTAGGTAGAGGGCGATGACTATGACAAACACCCAGAAGAGGGCCAGGAAGAAGACGCCGCTAATCTTCCCCTGCCGAGTGATTGCCTCGAATCTCTCTTCTCGAGAACGCATTGGTGCTCCCCTCCTCGATTTCTGATTGTAATATCCTCGGACAAGAGCAAACACGGCATAGGATGCGGCAAACAAGACTCTGAAGGTAAAGTCATCACTCACACTCTGTCACATCCAGAAGTCTGACCTCACGACAGGTTGATTCTGCTGACCATCTCCAACAATGTATATGTATTGCTGTTTCCACGCTTTCCTTGCGGCATTTGCTGCGGAGAATTGGGAATGTCTGGAGAAGATGTCAAACTTCAGTATCTATCGAGAGAATGGATTGACGAAGTCATCAAGCGTGTGAAGGCGAATCTTACTGCCGAAGAGATGAAGCACGTATCCTCGTCTATGGTGAACATAGTCGAGAACTGCCCCGATGGATCTACTCGGCACATGTATTTCCGGTTCGAAGATGGTATTCTTGCTGAGGCACTAGTCGGTACTTCCGACGATGAGGTCGCATCGAAAGAGGCCGAGTTCAGAATAATCGGAGAGTACGATACCTTTGCAAAGATCTCGCGGGCCGAATTAGGGGCAAGAAGTGCTCTCATGAGAAACAAGATCAAGCTCAAGGGGAACATGGTCAAGGCCCTTCGGTTATCCAGTGTTGTTGACAAGTTGAACAAGATCATTGCCACTGTCCCCACCGACTATTGAGGTGAGTCTGATGACAGAATACGATTACTCCATAGATCACAAGGGGCGGTTGAGACGCGTACAAGACAAGATGCAGGAATGGGGTCTCTCTGCCTATTTGGGTTCTCGCCTTCGGACCATCAGCTATGTCGGAGATGTCTTCTGTCCATGGCGGTCGTTTATCGTGATTCCCCAGTCGGGTGACCCAACCATATTCACCTTCATCATAGATGCTGAACGTGTTCGTGATGATAGCTGGCTTGATGATGTAAGGGGTTTCGGTCCTCTTGGAGGCGGCCATCAGATTGATGTGCTTGTCGATGCCTTATCAGAAACACTCCACCCTTCAGGTTCCGGTAAGATTGGTGTGGAGTTGGGCATGTCCTGCTATCTCCCTGAGGGGAACCTTACCACTGAAGAATACGCGATGATTACTGACGGACTTCCCAATGCAGAGTTTGTGAACGCAATTGATATCATTGATGAACTCTCGATCATCAAGGCCCCAGGAATCATTAACAGATTTCGGAAGGCCTCTGATATCGTGGATGAGGGTCACAAGGCTGTTCTAGACCAATTTGAGGTGGGAATGACAGAAACGGAGATTGCGGGAATTGCAGAGGCAGCCATGAGAAAAGCTGGAAGCGAGTGGTCGTGGAGCTTCACTGCGGGCAACGAGATTGCCTCAGGATACCGTACCGGATATCCGATGGGTGCATGCACTCCAGCAACGCGTAGAAATACAAAACCCGGCGAGCCTCTAATGGTGGACTTGCATGCGATGTTTAAACTGGGCCTTGGAGACCACTCTCACAATTACCTACTCTCTCCCGTTTCAGAGCGGCAGAGGGAGCTTGCTGATTACTTCATCGAAACCATTACTCGTGTAATTGACATGTATGGACCCGGCATGACTCCCGGAAAGATGGCCGACGATATGATGGACTGGGCGGACTCCAAAGGAATAGCTCAGTACCTTGTGCCTGGCTTTGAACATGGTATCGGAGTCATGGGGGACGAGTGGAGAATCGGAATGAACACTGGACCAATGCCCTACTGGACTGACCCCGATCACGAGTATGGACCTGACCAAGTCGTGATATGTGCCATGCAGTTCATGGTCCCTGAAGAGGAGATTGGCTTCCGATATGAAGCGCCCATCGTCATTACAGAGTCAGGATGCGAGGTCCTAGCGAAGACGCCTCTAGAAGTCACTGAACTATAGTCACTAGGAACTAGAATCGAATTCTCGTGCGCACCTGTTGACAGTCTCTAGATTCCGGAGAGCCATTATGTCCCCGTGCGGCCAATCCCACGATCCAAGTCCGCATTCTGGACCTACAAAGGGAACCCTTTCAATGCCGTACCTCTCCACACATCTCCTTAGTGCTGTCATCATGTTTGCTTGTTTCTCCAGATATTGCTCATAGCCACCGGTCCTGATTCTCTCCCATGTGGCCTTAAGGTCCGCTCCCTTTGGGATGTCAGG
>JAEORS010000278.1:0-2945 GCA_016840795.1 Candidatus Thorarchaeota archaeon
TCCTCTCTGTTGCACTCTCCTTCTGCTTTCTTTCTGCAGCGGTTTCTTCGGGCATCTTGAAAGTGACCATCACCTCATCGAAAGCAGCCGAGTCCTTCTCAACAAGGTCCATGAGAACACCTCTGTCGTAGTCCACAGCATGTCGATGCTTCACCATCTCCTCCTTGATTGCGACGAACTTCCGCCCCGACAGAGACAGTCCAGTCACCATTCCGACCAAGGCCGCACCGTAGGATCCTATTGCAGCAGCCACACTTCCTCCTCCAGGTGTGGCCCGAGCCCGTTTAACCTCATCACCAAACTCGATAAGTGACATCTCGCTGAAGGTCTTTTTCTTGGGATCCTCAACACCACCAAGATAGTAGAGGTCAAGAATCATTGAACCGTCCAGCTTCTCCGGCTGAAGGTAGTATCTCAGAGCGTCGATTAGCGCAAATAGTGGCACCATGCCCACGATCTCTGTTTCAAATACTGTTGCTCCAAACCTCTTTGCCTCGTTACGCACAACCTCGAGAACTTGGTGAATCTTTGTTTTCTTCGGATGTGTCAAGTTTAGAGAGACTTGGACACAATTCTTGGCTGGCAGGTCCAAGCCGATTCCTTGCACATTAGCAAACCCACCAGTGAGTCCTCTAACTGCGTTTGCACAGGCCTTCGCTACCTCAACGTTGGTTGTGTTTAGATTCAGATTGAATGCAATCAGGAAATTGCGTGCACCAGTAGCTGTGGCACCAGCTGTTGGGTGAATCTTCTTTGGACCATAGTCAGGATCCTTAGCCGGGTCTTCTCCAATCTGTTCTCTAAGGCCTTCAAACTCACCTTCTCTTATGTTTGGCAGGTCCTTTCGCTCAGGTCGCGTTGCAGATTTGCTGTAGAGATAGACAGGGACTCCGCTCTTTTCTGAGAACTCCTGTGCAAACTCCTTTGACAGCTCGATGCATTCTCCTATCGTCGTGCCGTGAAGAGGAATGAAAGGCACAACATCAATTGCACCCATCCTTGGATGGGCACCCTCGTGCTTAGTGAGATCAATCTTCTTCACAGCCAGTTCGGCGGCCTTCAATGCAGCCTCCTTGACTTTCTGAGGTTCTCCAATGAATGTGAACACCGAACGATTGTGATCTGAATCGAATTCCACATCCAGAAGACGTACACCCTCAACGCTCTGAATTGCCTCTGACAATGCATCAATGACATCCTTTCGGCGCCCTTCAGAGAAGTTGGGTACACACTCAATAACCTTCAAGCGATTCACCGATGCCCGCTCGGCCCACGGACACACAAAAGCGTTTGGGACGAGGTCTAGACACTTACTCTGCTGCACCTTCAACTGAGGCCCTATACGCAGCTAGGACGTTCTTCAAGAGCATAGTGATGGTCATCGGGCCGACTCCTCCAGGTACAGGAGTCACACACATCGCTTTGTTCTTCACGTTCTCGAAATCAACATCTCCTAGAGGAGTAGCAACGTCTATGACCACTGCACCCTCTTTGACCATCTCGGACGTTATGAAGAAGGGGTCACTCTCATCTTGTCTCCGGCCTATCGCGCTCACAAGTACATCGGCCTGTCTTGTGAAGGAGGAGAGATCTGCTGTTCTAGAGTGGCAAACAGTGACTGTAGCATTGCGATTGAGAAGGAGCATTATGAGTGGCTTCCCTACAATCGTTGACCGATTTATGATTACCACGTGCTTCCCGGAGAGGTCCTCCAGTCCAATCGAATCGAGAATCGTGACAATCCCTTGTGGAGTTGCGGAGCTGAGCTCTTCACCCCCATAGAATAGACGATAGACATTCACGGGAGAGAACCCGTCAACATCCTTCATCGAGTCTATCGCTCCAATTATCGCCTTCTCGTCAATATGGTCTGGGAGCGGAAGCTGAACCAATATCCCATGAACTGTGGAATCTTGGTTCAGCTTGTTGATGAGCAGGATTAGCTGTTCTTCGGTAGTGTTTTCAGGCAAGTCGTGGTGGTCCGATAGAATGCCTACTTTGTTTGATGCCTTGTGCTTCATACGCACGTACATTTGAGAACCAAGGTCCTCCCCAACAATGACTGTGACCAGTTTCGGAGCGAAACCGTGTTTCTCAGTGAGTCGGCGCACTTCTGCGCCAATCTCTCGTCTCAGACGCTTGGATAGACGTGTACCCTTGATTACGTGATTCTCACAGATAGGTTTCGCACTTTCTTCAGCCACCACCAATCATCTCCTCAAAAGACTCCGGTTATCTGTCCACCCTCGTCAACATCCATTCCGAGCGCTGCAGGCTCTTCGGGGAGACCGGGCATTAGCGTTATATCGCCCATGTATATGACAACGAAGCCAGCCCCCGCACTGACATCTGCACCCACAACTTCTGCCACGTCCCCAGTTGGTCGCCCTCTTAGACCTTTGTTGTCTGACAAGCTGAATTGTGTCTTGGCGATACATACAGGAAGATTGCCGTAGCCTCTCTTCTCAAGCGAACGAATCCTGCCTCGCGCCCCAGCAAGGTATTCGACACCTGTAGATCCGTATATTTGAGTGGCAACCTTAGAGATCTTCGTCTTGAGGCTGTCTTCGAGGTCATAGGTGTATTGTATGCCAATATTGGGCTCGGTTTCTATAGTTTCTTTGACCGACTGAGCAAGAGTCTTGCCGCCCTCACTTCCCTTTGCAAAGACTTCAGAAACCTCCATCCTCCAACCTTTTTTGCCGCAGAACGCTCTAAGGAGATCAATCTCGTCCTCGGTGTCATCCGGGAATCTGTTGAGAGCCACAACGGCAGGAACGCCAAACTTGCTAAGGTTCTCCATATGTGCTTCGAGATTCGGAAACCCACTTTCCAAGTCATCGTAGCCATGATGTTTCAAGGCACGAATGGTGGTGACAACGACAACTGCATCAACTCCGAAGTCGCCTGCACGAGTCACTATGTTGAAGAACTTCTCAGCGCCA
>JAEORS010000279.1:0-2916 GCA_016840795.1 Candidatus Thorarchaeota archaeon
GGTTGGGGTCGGGACATGATTCACATAGGCCCTTCCATCGAAGATAACCAACAGAGTATATGGTTCACTTCTGGTAGAGGCGTAGTCGGGTGGGGTGTACACCCAAACACGTCGTTGGTTGTTGAGAATATCACTTCGTAATCGGTACTGCTCCACTTTCCCTCTTGGAACGCCCTCACGCTGTTCAATCCACGGTTGAACAGGAGCTTGTGGTAGCTCTATCACTGACCGTACAAGTTCAAAGCTTTCCGGGTCTTCCTCATCCTTCTCAAAGACAAAAGTGCGAGGATTGAATGAGTCTTCTTTCATCTTGGAGAAGCGAGCAATGAGTGCAGCATAGTCATCTCCATCAACAGGCTCGTCATCGGGCCGATATGGTTCGAGCTGATAGGTGAGTCTGAGGTCACTCCTTGCTTGACACGTGAAGTACCAGAGGTCTGTTTCCAGCATTCTGGTCATCTTGTTGACAACTTGATCCGTTAGCAGACTAACGACGGAAATCCCCGGTAGTTCATCCTTAGCCTGCCAGAGAAAAGTCACCAGGCTTTGTTCAGAGTCATCGTCAATTGGCTCTATCAAAGGAGTGCCATTGGCAGCTATTTCCTCCCAGAAGTTCTTCAATGCTCCAGGATAGCCAGATTCTAGTTCCTTCTGTAGAAGCATCAATCTAGGACTTGACGGACCATCGCTATCAGCCACTTGCAGACCTCCTAATTCAAAGAACCACTTCGTCCACAATATAGATTGTTGTCGTTCTAGGCATGACAAACAGAGAGGGGAGGTCTTAGCTCTATTCATTTATCGAATGGTTGTACATATTCCGGTCACTGTGCCGGACAATGTCCGGACAAACGCCCGTCTTTTATCATGTGCAAACTTACTGGCCTGCCACTGTTGATTGAGGGGTTCTAAGCGTTGTCTAGACATGGTTCCTTAGTAATAGTAGGTTTCTTTGTGATGTTCATGTTCATTGGGCAAATACTTGCTCAGCAGCAAGCCATTGCTCTCCATGAAGCCGATGTCGGTTCGGGTCCCTCGCTTGTTCGGCCCGAGGCAGAAGAGTCTTTCTCGCATTCTCAAGACGAGAATTCAGACTCACTCATTTGGGACACTGTTGGGAGTCCGAGCACACTTGACCCGCACCGATGCTATGAAGGGTTTGGAAACTGGATTTCTGAGAACGTCTACGAAACTCTGTTCACGTACCCGTTTGATTCACCAGATACAACTACCCTCATACCTCTACTCGCTGAATCAGTCGATATCTCTACAGATGGACTGGACTACACATTCACCCTTCGACAAGGCGTGACGTTTCATGATGGTACTTCGTTCAACGCTTCGTGTGTTAAGGACAACTTCGAGCGTCTCTTGAAGATCTTCGACACAAATGGTCCAGCATGGATGATTGCGGAGCGGCTCCTTGGAGGACAGGCTGTGGAGGATGCTGCATTCACGTTCGGTCCGGGCAGTCAGGAGCACATTGATGCCTATGATGCATGGACTGAGATGGGTTCGATTCTGGTCCTAAGCGAATATGTTGTGAAGATGAGATTGGCAGCGCCTTATGCAGGCTTCCTTCAGTGTCTCGCATGCCAAGAGGCTGCAATGATTAGTCCCACATGGTTTGAGGCGCACGGTCCCGTAGGGTACGGGGAGTTCAATGAGTATGTTGACAGCCATACCTGCGGTACAGGCCCATACATGGTGGATGAGTGGGTAGTCGGTGGCCACATTACCCTCACGAAGAACCCAGATTATTGGAGGGAGTCTCTGGCACTTCAGACTTATCCTGAGGCAGGCTCCATACACACAGTTGTGATCCGAACGGTTGAGGACTTCGAAGAACGCAAGCTCAACGTGCTTTCTGGACAAAGTGATGGTTGCCATTGGCCAAGAGCCAACGCTCTTGAGATATGGGATCCGGTGGGCGGACAATCATTGGACCCTGATATCAGTGTCTATACCGGAGAACCTTCCTACACAACCATGGCTTTGGCCATCAACCTGCATGATCAATACAACCTGTCTGGCGTGTTTGTAGAAAACCCCTTTGCTAGCAAGGACCTTCGTGAAGCGTGTTCATACGCGTTCGACTATGCTTCGTTCATCGATAGTGCTTGGCAGGGTCAGGCTCTTAGAGGCCAAGGCCCACTGCCATCAGGTATGTTTGGACATGACGACAATCTGTTCATGTACGACCTTGACCTTCAGTTGGCAGTGGACGCATGGAACAGAGCCATGGAATCTGGACTTGACACAGCGCTAGCAGAGAGCTTCTATTGTCTGAATCTCTACTACACCGTGAGGGATGAAGCGACAAGAGTACTGCGAGAAGATTCGCTCTCGTTGTTCAAGGCTGGAATAGAAGCAATCCTTTCCCATCCCGATGCTGTTCAGCCAAGCCAACCCCTAGACATTCAAGTCTTCGAACTCGAGCTGGCTGATTATCTGGCATATCGTGGATATGAGAGTCACTTGGTAATGCTGGTGGGTTGGGCACCAGACTATGCGGACCCAGATAACTACCTGTTTCCGTTTTGCCACTCACAAGGTGTGTATTCTTGGTGGATTGGATACGGAGACTCCCAAGTGGATGAGTGGATTGACTCATCCAGAGGAGAGTCAGACACTGTCATCAGAATCCAACAGATTCATCAGATACAGCAGGCGATTGTGGATGCTGCGGCGTACATTTGGCTTGGTCAACCAACTAGCTTTGAAGTGATGAGGGCAGACGTGCAAGGCTATTCCTACAACCCTATGCGCTATCAACCATCAGGATACAGTGGCGGAGGAGCCTACTTCTATCACATGTGGCTCATTGGACGGTCTCTCGAGCCTGAGCCTTCGTCAGATACGATTGTGTGGGAAACGGCAGGAAATCCAGATACTCTTGATCCCCATCGCAACTAT
>JAEORS010000280.1:0-2897 GCA_016840795.1 Candidatus Thorarchaeota archaeon
AGAACCACCCTGGGAGTTATTCTGATAGCAATTCTGTTTCCTAGAGGGTATCCAGCGTCGAGAAACTTGATGTATTTCTCCATGAACTCCAGGGTAATCATCTCATCTACGAGTTCCATCTCAATCATCATCGCTCGACCTTGAATCATTACACCCCTATTGGCTGCAGGCGAAACAGCATTCCGTTCATCTACAGTCAAGGACACCCTCGTGTTTCTTCGTATGTTTGATATCTTGCGACTGCCCTTGGTTGTGAATAGATAGAGTGACTTGGACGAGTCGTGCCATACATAGAACATGGCAGTAAGGTGCGGAAGACATCCGGGTTCGGACGTACCAAGGTAAGAGAAGAAAGAAGACTTCAGGATGCGCAGAGCCTCTTCAGGAATCTCCTTAGTCCTGATGGTGCGGGCCTTGTGAGTTCTTGCTACGAACATGATCTACACCCTCAGAACTTGTGGTCTAGCCTCTCTCCAGTAGGTTATCCGCTCAGGCTCAACACGGACCATGACTCGTGACACAAATGGCTTGTTCTGCCAGGCCAAAGGGAGTTCACTCACTTGAGTGTCGTAATACTTCATATAGCGGGGGTACTTCCTAGAGAACATGGACCTTACCCGTAGCATCCATAGACCGTGGAGGTAGAGCCTGAAGAGCCCGATGGGAGTAATCTCTCCAAGTATCAAGGCCTTCCCCCTCAACATCACTGCCCTGTTGTTCATTATGTTGTTCCTGTCCCTCAGATCCACCAAAACTGCGATGTTCGGGTTCTTCTTGATCTTCCGGTATTTTGCAGAGGCCAGTGAGATGCCGAAGTACAGGTACTTCCCATCGTAGACGAAGACTACGGGAGTCACATGAGCTTGACGCTTCTCACATAAAGAAACATACGCAAACCTCTCATTATCAAGGATGCTCTCAACGTCTGGTGGGAACCAAGGAACAGTTTCCATCGCCAGCAGACTGATGGCTGAGAGTGCAAGAACCAGACCAAGAAAGGCGGCAAGCCCGTACAGGAGAAGCGGAGCTACACTTGCCAACGGTAGAAGAAGCACTGCCGAAGCTGCCCAATATAGGTTCACCGAGTCCAATGACTTTAGGGTACGTACCTCCGAGTATGCCGTGTACTTGAGCCCTCTTCTCTTCCTAGCCGCTTGGCTAAGCTCGATGGATCTTTTGGCGGCAAAGAATGTCGTGACAAGTGATAGGCCAATACGGTAGCAGACGTCCCATGCAAGGACTGCGAGGAGAAGAACAAGTAGTGGATTCCCAAAACCTGCACCGAGTAATGGTTGCAATATATCGGCGTTGAGCACCAAGTATACATAAACGCCAGCAAAGCAAGCGAATCCAGCGGCGAGTTCATACCTCCGATCCATGAGAAGTCTGTTCTTGTAGGCTCTTAGAACCTTCCTTTCTTCCTCATTCGTCGGATCTCTCAAACGCCTCAGCCAGGGTATCACATAGAGACAACCTGCTGACCACACTACAGTGTAGAGAATCGCCAGAGTCCCGTATATTGCAGACTCGATTGGCATCTCAAAATACAGAAATGCCGCAATGCCTATGGTTTCAACAAGCATAAGCTGGGCCAAGACGTCAAAGGTAGGAGGGAGCCAGCTGAATGGAGGAACCCTGTCTACAATCTCCTCGTAGATCCACTTCCTCTCTGTATGTTTCACGCTACTCTTTGCCCCTTGCATTTCTCGACATCTGTCACGCAATCTTATTTGCGTGTCGAAACTGGCTCTTTCCAAGTGTAACTTCTAGAGTGTATGAACAGAAGAAGAATCGCTACTGTCTGCAAGCCCATGCTGTTACAGACTAGCCATAGATCTCTTCAAGACCATCCCATTCTAGTCCCAAAGCTTCAGCGGTGAGAACTGCCAGGTCCTTGACAACCTTGCTAGAACCAAATTGAGGCAACTGGTCCTGCATGAAGTCTACACATGAAGGACATCCAGATGCAACGACTGACGCACTTGTCTGTTCGATGTCATCGACCTTGAGCTTGCTGATCTGGTTCGCAAACTCTGCGTCTATTGCTCTGAGCACTCCACCTGAGCCACAGCAATAGCAGTTGTTCTTGTTATGGGGCAGCTCCTCGAACGTGACCCCTGGAAGGTATTCAAGGACTTTCCTTGGTTCTTCAAAGAAGCCTACGTTCCTGCCCGCATCACACCCGTCATGATACGTCACTGTCAAACCCAAAGGATTCTTGAACTCCATTCGGTTGGCATCAATGAGTTCTTCAAAGAACTTGTATCCATAGAGAATCTCGAATGGTGGGTCTATGTCCAGAAACTCATGGTACTCATGTGCCCACATTTTGTAGCAACCAGGACAGTTAGTGATAATCCGTTCGACGCCCAGCTCCTGATATTTCTCGATGTTGTGCTCAGCAAATTGGCGAGCCGTTTCAAAGTCACCGCTCATGATCATAGGTGCCCCACAACACCATTCATCTTCCCCAAGAATGGTATATGGCTCGTCAACCTTGTCCAATATCAGCGTCGTGGCGATTGTGGCCTGAATGGAAACCGCTCGATAGGATGAGGCACAGCCGAAGAAGAAGGCCGTCTTTGCCTCCTGCCCCATCCTATCAAGTAGGGCATCTTCGTCGGGGTGCCAGTATGACCATCCTTCTACCCGGTCCATCTGGCTCTGCCCCTGGATGTTGAAGCTATTCAGCAGTGTGTCCCTAGTCATTTGCAGCGACTCTGGCCACATACCTCTACGCAGGAACTCCGCTCGCATGAGCTGATAGATTTTGACGAACGGAATGTCAACCTGACAAATCTCCTCACAACCTCCACAGAGAGTGCAGCCGAAGATTGCGTCTCTGAGTCCCTCTAGACCTTCAGAAGCTTTGAGGCGACCCTGCATGAGAGTTCTGG
>JAEORS010000281.1:0-2896 GCA_016840795.1 Candidatus Thorarchaeota archaeon
TCCCTTCCATACCAACGAGAAATTCGTCGAGAAGGCAAAGACCTTGCATTCGATGGATGCCGATTCGATCTGTATCAAGGACATGGCAGGTCTAATCAATCCACAAGACGCCTATGAATTGGTCACAATGTTGAAGGATGAAGTTGACATTCCGATTCAGCTTCATACGCACTACACGAGTGGCATGGGTTCAATGGCTTGCCTGAAGGCCGCTGAGGCCGGGGTTGACGTTGTGGACACAGCCATATCTTCGCTGTCTTTGGCAACATCTCAACCAGCCACCGAGTCCATTGTTGAGGCACTCAAGGGTACACCGCGTGACACTGGATTGAATGTTAACCTTCTCGCGGAGATTGCAGACTACTTCCGGAAGATTCGGAGGAAATACGCGCAGTTCGAGGGGAGTCTACAGGGAGTCAACCCACAGGTCTTGGTATTTCAGGTCCCTGGAGGAATGCTCTCTAATCTTGATAACCAACTGCGAGAACAAGGTGCCTTGGACAGATACGATGAGGTTCTGGAAGAAGTGCCCAAGGTCCGTGCTGAGCTGGGATATCCCCCACTAGTCACACCGTCTAGTCAGATAGTAGGGACACAGGCAACCTTGAATGTTGTTACTGGTGAGCGCTATAGCATGATACCTCATGAAGTAAAGCAGTACATCCGCGGCTATTATGGACGTCCACCTGCGGAGATTGACAGCGAAATCAGGAAGAAAGCGATAGGTGATGAGCAGCCTTTAGACTGCAGGCCTGCTGACCTGCTAGATCCTGAACTCCCCGCTGCAGAGGAGGCACTCAAGGACATCCCACATGTGCCCAGAGATTTGGTTTCCTATGCTCTCTTCCCACAGTATGCTCTAGATTTCTTGAAGCGAAAGGCACAGCGAAGGGCACGTGGTGAAATGACTCCAGAACACGAAGCAGCAATAATCTCGTCTGTTCTTCACCTCAGTATGCAGGTGTCGGGCAGTGTTGGAGCTCCACATACTACAGGTGAATCGTGGGCCAAGGCTGGAGTGGACGACCTTCATGAGTCTGGAGTACTCTCACGCAGCGTAGCCCATTGGGAGAAATCAAGCTCCCATTGGGCATCAGCTGGACGCCGTGATGAGATGCGTCGCAGACGTCAGGGAGGGCCCTAGATGAGTTCCGAGTATGACCTGTTTCTCGGTGAAACTGACTACCGAGTAGAGATCAAGAAGCTTGACGAGGGTGGTCTCTTGATTGTCAAGGTCGGTCCTGAGAGCTTCACTCTAAAGGTAGAACCGAACGATGACGGAACATGGAACGTCAACGATACACATTCGGACCACACCGTTAGAGTCGGGAGCAGGACCGGCAATAAGATTGCAGTCGAGGTGGATGGCGAGCAACACGACATAGTGTGGTCTAGAGTGAGAAAGGAAGTGGAGGTCAAGGCCTCAACCAGTAACGCGGGGACTGGAGAACCCAGAGTCCCAGGAGGAATCTATCCCCCAATGCCCGGCAAGATTACAGACGTTTCAGTCGAAGTTGGCGACAAGGTGAAATCTGGGCAGACCGTATGCATCCTCGAGGCCATGAAGATGTTCAATGAGCTCAAGGCTCCAAATGGTGGTGTGGTGAAGGAAGTCAACGTAGAGATAGGTTCAAACGTGTCTCCAGATGATCTACTTG
This sequence comes from Candidatus Thorarchaeota archaeon, assembly GCA_016840795.1. Lineage (GTDB taxonomy): Archaea > Asgardarchaeota > Thorarchaeia > Thorarchaeales > Thorarchaeaceae > SMTZ1-83. The sequence goes on from JAEORS010000281.1 coordinate 1,659, forward strand.
TTCTCATCGAATAGGGTGGTATGGCTTGGATCCCGTATACGTCGTCGGAGTTGGAATGACTCGTTTCGGGGTTCTTGAAGACTCGATTCTTGAGTTGGCTGAAAGAGCCTCTTATGATGCGATAAACGATGCTGAAGCTGCAGAGCAGACGTTTGACAGAATTGTGGTCGGAAGTCAGAATCCAGAGGAATTCACTGGTTTGGGACACCTCTCCACGTTACTAGCTGACCGAATAGGTATAGTACCTGCAGGGGCAACGCGTATCGAAACCGGACCCTCGTCAGGTTCCAGTGCGTTTGAGAGTGCATTCTCTTTTGTGGCTGCGGGACTCTCACACCTCTCTCTGGTCGTAGGTGTGGAAAAGATGTCCGGCGTCGACCGGGAAAAGGCATCACAAATCCTTTCTAGGATCATATCTTACGAGAACGAAACTCGTTATGGTGCCACCCCTGCTGCTCTAGCAGCCATGGTTGCTCGGCGCTACATGCATGACTACGGCCTAACACGAGATGAGCTGTCATTAGTCCCGGTCAAGGCGCATAGGAACGGAGCGAAGAACCCACTAGCGCACTTCCAGAAAGAAGTGACAGCGGAGAAGGTGAATACATCTCGAGTAGTCGCTCATCCACTAACTCTGTACGATAGTTGTCCCACAAGCGATGGTGCCGCAGCGATTGTGTTGGCCTCCAAGAGGATTGTCAACAACCTCGGTATCAGAGATAGATCAGTGAGAATACTGGGTGTTGGCCACGCCACAGACTTCCACGCATTGCAGCACAGGCTCTCCCTTACATCAATGAACGCGACCGTAGTCGCCGCTGAGAGGGCCTATGCAATGGCAAAGCTAGGTCCATCGGATATTGATTTCTTTGAACTTCACGATGCATTCTCCATTCTGGAACTCATCAATATGGAAGATGTGGGACTTGCCAAACCTGGAACGGCCATCGACTTGGTCAAGGATGGTGCGACAGAGGTTGATGGCATGTTTCCTGTCAACCCCACCGGAGGTCTCAAGGCCAGGGGCCACCCGACTGGCGCTACTGGTGTGGCTCAGATTCGTGATGCAGTTATGCAGATTCGCGAGGAGGCGCCTCCAGGTCTCCAAACTGCTTCTCCAGAAGTTGTGCTCATCCACAACATCGGCGGCTTCGGGAATAACATGGTCGTTTCCATTCTGGGAAGTGAATAAAGGTAGTGCCAATTCTCAATCCGTGCGCTAATTCAATCGTCTGTCT
>JAEORS010000046.1:0-10953 GCA_016840795.1 Candidatus Thorarchaeota archaeon
GAACCGTTCAATTCGATATGGTAACCTCTCCAAATGCTCTTTCTAGTCCGCATAAGGGGAGTGATAGAGCCCCGAATCGTTCTTAATCGGTTCATAGATTAGCGTTCGACCTTTCTTATCAAATGAACTGTCTTTGTACGTCCCTCGGTTTCGCGGCTAATCAAAGATTTTCTCTCGAGACCCGACAGATTCACGCTCAGAGTGGATTTGCTAAGGCCTGTCAGGCGACGGAGCTCGTTCTGCGTCATGGTTCCTCCGGCCGCTTCTAGCTGGTTGATGATTCGTCGTTCAGTGTTAGAGAGTGTCACAACTACAGCTGTTTTGGTCTTTGGAATAGGCCCGACCTCTTGATCACGCTTCATCATTTCCTCGAGATGAGCAACCCTTCGCTGCAATCTCAGGACAACAAGAACTGCAACATTGATAACAAGTATGACAGAGATGATTAGTGCTATTGTAGTAGCAAGGAAGATGGTTTCTCGCGGTATGGGCAGAGCGGCCAGCCAGACCCAAACAGACGCAAGCAGCACTATCACTGAAATGATAACAAGGGCCACATCGATGTGCCAGCTCCATCTCACCAGACGGCTCATTCCCACGACCGTCCTGACATCAGTAGTCCTGCTTAAGAAGTCACTTCCTTTGCCGTCGACGCCAGTCACCATTGATTGCACTGAGATGCCCATTGTGGTGGTTCAGATGAACAAAGGCATTGGCGATGACATCAACGACACGCATTCTGCGGAATAGCTTTGGAATGCAATCGCCCTTCAGCACACGTGCGAAATCACTCACCTTGGCATTCTCAACCCAGGCCAGGAAATCACGTTCACCTGAATCGTAGTAGTCCTCAATCTCTTGACGTGATGTGCCCTCCCAAGCACCGTCGGTACCTGTGGCATAGAGGTCCAAGAGGTCAGGTTTCTTGGCTGATTGGCTTCTGATTAGGACATTAAGGGTGTAGTCGTACACAGCGGCCTGATGGGCCAGAATCCATCCAAGGGATGACATTCCAGAATCCGGTCGATAGTGCAGATCGTTGCATCCTGCTTCATTCAGCGCCTTGACTGCATTCTCACGCCAAACACGGGTGCGTTTTGCTAGACTTCTGACTAACTCGGTCAGGTGCATTTTCATCACTAAGATGTGGATGAGAACCCGATTTAACCATTGGCAACCCATTCACTTGAAGAACACCCAGTACAAGCATGATGCGAACAAAACGTGTATATGCCCCAAAACAGGTGGCCATCTTGCGAGGCATAGCACTTGGAAAAGCAGAGTATTGGACATCTATCACGGAAGGAACTTCGGGAACTCAAGCGGCTGAAGATGGTGAAAGAGGCGCTTGATGAGCTGAAGAGGAGGGGAGTTGACGCCGATATCGTAATCTGCCCAATCTGCAAGAGTCCAAGAGTGATTGACCTCACTTCGTATCATGACCTAGGCTTCCTAGGGAGTTTTCAGCCGGCCTACTATTGTCTTGATTGTGGCTGGTATGGCCGCATTGTCACAATTATGACAAATCGTCCAGAGGAAGACGCAGTCCTTGAGGACATGAAAGGTGCACTAGCTCCACTCATGGAAGAAACTGACGAGGAGTACCCCAAAGAACCCCCGATTGAAGACCTCTGACATATGTCTTATGGGACGTGGATGCCTTCAAATACTGAGAGCAAATATAGAGTGCTTCTGATTGGCTGGCTCTACGGTATACGAAGGCTCGAGTTCTCACTTCACCACTGGGTCGTCTAATCCATCATCTTGATACACTCGGTGACAGTGGGGCATGGATGATGAACAGAGCTGCAATGATGAATCTATTTGCTGATCCTGCGGGGAACTGGTTACAGATTCTGCATGACACTCTCGGGATTATTCTGATAGCCCTTGGTTTCATAGTAGCAGTCGTGTTTCTGGTCAGGAGAGAGAGGCCACTTAGACTTCTGAAACGAACACGCCCAGTGATGATTCTGATACTGACTCTATGGGCAGTCACATTCTTACTTGGACTTGCAGGCTATGTCATGTACTGGCAAGCCTTTCTCCACTCCTGACTCCGCCGAAAACCTAGGCTATCTAGGGCGTAGGATTCACTCTCGAACTGGGTTTCTCCGTACGAGTTCAAACGTGACAGGGTTAAGTCCATCCGGACACGTATGAGTTGCTACACACTGGTCCTTGAGCCAAGGGAATCGCGCATTGTAAATCATGGCATATACCTTCGGCACCATCGAATACAAGGCACTAATGCAGATTCTGCCCTTGACCTCTTGTTCAGTGAATAGAATCTCATCACCTTCTTTGTGTCCGGCTGCACAATGGCCAGTCTGACTCTTGACACAGCATTCCACATGCCACGGTTCATCTCTAATACATCTGTCTTCACTCATAGGCGATTGGTGTAACTCGCCTCTGATAAGAATCACGTGCCATTCTCATCCTCGGGAGGTTCGGGCGGGGGCCAATCTGACGCATTATCGTGATTGTCGATTTCTACACGAGAGTCAAGCCGTAGGGTGGTCCCAAATGGAGGCTCTTCACCAGAAACAAAGGCGTCCTCCGGGTACTCACCTGCACGTTTCAGCCCTTCGCTGGCTGCAATGGGACCGAAGATTTGTAGAATAATGGTTGTGAGCACTAGTACATTCAGGATAAGCACACCATAATAGACTGCATCAGCCTGTCCTATACTGATGAGACTCTGTTCGACTACCAGAGAGAGACCCACTGCTACACCGGCCTGTGACATTAGGCAAAGACCCAGGTATCGAGTCGTCAAAGGCGGCGTATCTGTAATCCTTGCCCCTCCGTAAGCACCAAAGTACTTGGAAAATGTGCGTCCCATGACATAGAGGGCTGCTAGGAGAATAACTGTAGCATTGGCTACGACAGATAAATCGATTGAAGCGCCAACAATGACAAAGAAGATCATCACTATCGGTGACATGACCACATGGAGCGTGTGACTGACTGGGTCTTTGTCAGGATGCACGTAGTTCCCAACTATGAATCCAAAGACCATGCAAGAGAGAATCGAGCTAAGGTGTAGATAGGACATTAGACCTACAAGCAGTATGATGACGCCCAGCTCAAATTCAAGAAGCTGTGTTCTGTCATCTTCACGATTGATGAAGTACACCATTGCTGCTCCGAGAATGCCTCCAGCTGCAGAAGAAGCAGCTATCTCATAGGCCGAAACAATGACCATGTCCAGTGCGGTTATTGTTCCAGGAGCTGAATAGAACAGAACTGCAATGGATATTGATACATCCGCTAGTAGAATGGCGATTACATCATCCATGGCTAGGACAAACATTAAGGTGTCAGTGAGATTCCCCTTGCATTTCCGTTCCCAGATTACCATGACGGTGGAAGCAGGATCAGTGGCACTGGCCAAAGCTCCAAAGACAATCGCAATGTGAAGCTGTCCTATCACAAGGTTGGTTAGAAACGTCACAACAGCGAAGGTCAAGATTGACTCGGTCAGTAGAATGATAGACATTCTTTTGGTCTGTCCACTGAAGACTTCCTTTCGCAATTCGACCCCAATGTTGTAGCCAATCAGACCAAGTGCAAGGTCAACAAGAGGAAAGAGTGCATGTCTTGTGGCCTGATCAAATATACCTGTCACTCCCAGGACGAGCCCTGCGGTCATGAATCCAAGAATCTGGGGAATTCCAAACCTCTTCATCACTCTTGCGCCGATGAAGGCAAGGACTAATGCCGCACCTATTAGGAACAGTGTGGCTGGGTTGAAGGCTGCTTGCAAGAGTTAGTGTCGCTCCAATCTAGTTAGTATCGACATACAGCTTGGAAAACCATGCAGTCTCCTTTTGTAGTTAGTGGAAGATGAACCGCACAGACGAATAGTTGGGAAGGGAGTGATATTCATCTGTCTTGCAGATTCGAATAATAGTCGCAGTGACCAGCGAGAAAACACTCCCTGCAATGAGGCTTCTGCGCCCTGCAAAGAGTTCGTCCATGTCTTATGAGGTTATGATTCATGGAGTAAACACAGTACTCGGGCACGTTATCTTCAAGTAGGTTTTGAGTGGATTCTCTGGATGCATTGCTGGGCACCAAGCCCAGACGTTTGCTGACGCGCCACACGTGAGTATCGACAGGTAGAACTGGCTTCTCGAAGCAGAATAGCAAGACGATTGCTGCAGTCTTCGGACCGACCCCATAAAGAGTCGTCAGCCAGTTCATGGCGTCTTGCGTTTCCATTTCAGCCAGTAGTGAGAGATCTAGTCGGCCGGTTCGTCTTTTGATCTCGGACAGAGCAGCTTTGATGCGCTTGGCCTTTACGCGGAACGGACCAGAGGACCTAATGACTCCGGCAAGCTCATCATCAGCTGCGACAAGGACATCATCCCAGGTCGCGTACCTAGAACGAAGAGCACCGAATGCTCGTTTTGTGTTCACGTCAGCTGTGTTCTGGGAGAGGATTGTGAACACAAGCTCGCCGATGGGATCCAAAGCTCGTTCGACTATGACATGGCCGTACTCTTGAATCAGTAGCTTGCAGACCGCTGTGACCTTTTCCTGGATCTTCCGTGTGGGGTTCAAGGAATCACGTGAGAAACGAGCACAGGACCACCATATGAAGTCATAGATGCGAGAGTCTTCCTTGCGGTTCAATGGTCAATCCCGAATGCTTTTCTTGGGATTGCATGCGCTACTGAATGGGCAAGATGAGAGTTCTAGTCGTCTATGAGAGTACAAGGGGACGCACAAAAGCCATGGCGGATGCGATCTGCGAGGGAGTCCTGTCTAGCAATAGCGAGTGTGAATTGATTGATGCGGCCGGTTTCCGGGCTGTTGGTGATGCGTGCGCAGTTGCGATAGGGAGTTCAACTAGGATGAAGAGGCCACTTCCGAAGGTGAGGCAGATTCTGGCAGAGATAGGCAAAATAGATGGCATACCTTCCGCCGCGTTCGGCTCATATGGTTGGAGCGGAGAGGCTCCCGACTTCATCGGAAACCAAATGGAGGCTCTTGGAGGGAGTCTTGTGGACAAGCCTCTCAGAGTCAAAGACTTTCCTGATGATGATGCGCTTGAAGCATGTAGAGAGCTGGGACGCAAGCTGGTAGAGAGTTGCTGTAGGTGATTACAAGAACTACAATGCCGTGGCCAAGCATTAGCGTGCAGACTGCGGAACTCTTATCATAATTAGGCAGTTGGGTCCGGTGGGCATCAAGCATGGGCTACGTGTCAAGACTCACTTCATACGCCCTCAAGCATAGGGGCCACTTCATTGGCTTTCTCGCAGCAGCCGGAGTGGGTACTCTATTCAACGTCTTGACACCGCTAGTACTGGTTGAGATAATCGACTCTGTGATTCCAACAGCCCAGTACGACATGATCATCACCTACACGTCGCTCTATCTCGCGCTCATCACGTTGTACATGATATTCGATATGATTGGGCGATATCTTGCCGCCCTAATGGCGCAGCACGTAATCTTTGACCTCAGGAATGATCTCTATGATTCTCTGATGGAGAAAGATTTGGCATTTTACGACGAGAATGAAACGGGGCAACTACTCGCCAGAGTCACAACAGATGTGACAACAATGCGCGAGTTTCTGTTCTGGGGATATCGAGTCTTATTCATCGGCGTTGCAACCATGGTGGGGACCTACATCATCATGTGGACGCTCAGCCCTATACTTACCGTCTACATGCTCATTCTGATTCCCATGCCTGCAGGGTTTGTCTATGTGTTCGCCAAGAGAGTTCGCCCGGTATTCTATGAGGCTCGAAGTCAATACGGTGCGCTAAGCTCTGTTCTTGCTGAGAACATCGTCGGAATGAAGGTGGTACAGTCTTTTGCCGCTGCAGGACGAGAATATGACCGAGTGGAGAGAGAGAATCGTGGCTTCTATGAACTCAGGCTGGAGGCACTCAGGCTCCTCTCTTTGTACCGTCCATTCCTGCCTGCAATGTTTGGAATAGCGACTGGTGCGCTAATCTACATCGGAGGTTTCACTTACTTACTGGGAGACCTCTCATTTGGAGTCTTCGTTGGGTTCTTGGCTCTCGTTGGCATGCTAATCCTTCCCGGGAGATTTCTCTCTTGGGGAGTTGGAATGTACCAACGGGCAGCCGCATCAGGTGAGAGAACGTTCTACATTCTCGACCATCGTGACGAGATAATGAACCCAGAGTACCCTGTCGATGTGGTGGATGTCAAGGGCCAAGTAGACTTTTCTAATGCGTACTTCAGCTATCGCGGTGGAGATTTCATTCTCAGGGACGTCGATCTACATGTGAAACCGGGCCAAGTAGTCGCACTACTAGGAGGAACGGGATCTGGTAAGACCAGTCTAATCAATCTCATCCCTAGGTTCTACGATGTAGATGACCGTGGCACCATCACCTACGAGGGAAGGTCGTATGGTGTGAGCAATAGTGGCACTGTCAAGATAGGCGACACTGTCTACAAGGCATTTGATGGCGCAATTGAGATAGAGGGAAACAAGTACCACATTCAGGAGCCTGGAAGCGTATCAGTTGATGGAATCGATGTGCGACGATATCGAATCGAGTACTTGAGAAGAAGCATTGGGATGGTTCACCAAGACCCCTTCTTGTTCTCCGGTAGCATCCGAGAGAACATTGCCTTTGGAAGACCTGATGCGACTATCGAGGAGGTCCAGAACGCTGCCAAAGCGGCCATGATTCATGATTTCATTGTGAGCTTGGATGAAGGATACGATAGTATCATTGGTGAACGGGGGGTGACACTCAGTGGAGGACAGAAACAGAGAATAGCAATAGCAAGAGCATTGTTGGCCGACCCTCAGATTCTCGTCCTTGATGATTCCACAAGCTCTGTAGATGCCAAGACAGAGATGATGATACAACAGGCTCTGGAGAACCTTATGAAAGACAGGACCACCTTCATCATAACTCATAGACTAAGCACGATTCGAAACGCGAATCTTATCGTGATGATGGAAAGAGGACAGATTGTTGAAAAGGGCACACATGAGCAACTGCTGGAATCAGGCGGGCTCTATTCAGAGATTCACAATACTCTCGCCGAAATGGAGCTTGCAGCCCCAGGTGTTGAGGCTCACTCGGAAGTACCAGGAGGCTCCAGAGAATGAGCGGACCAATGGTTGCTGACGAGGAGGAGCGGACCTACGCCTACTCGGATAGTACGCTGATGAAGCGAATGGTGGCATATCTTCTTGCCTACCGGATTCTGTTCTTGGCAGTGTCGCTTCTTGTTGTCGTGGGGATAGTTGTCAGCATCTGGATGCCATTCGTACTGCAACATGCAATAGATGTTGACTTCCCCAGTGGAAGCCTCGAGGCAATTCTCTTCAGCGCAGCGTTCTATGTGGTCCTCCAGATAGTCGCTTGGTTGTCAGCATATGGAAACGAGTATCTGATGGCACTCATCGGCCAGAAGGCAATCTATAGGATTAGACAAGAACTATATCAGCACTTACAGACAATGGATCAGTCCTTCTACGATAAGTCATCTTCAGGGAGAATCATATCAAGACTGATTAATGATGTTGACAGAATGAGTGAACTTCTAAGTGGAGGCCTAATCAGCACCTTTGCGCAGATCTTCATTGTCTTCGGAATCGGTGCTGTGATTTTCACTGTCGATGTCCAGCTAGCCTTGGTCACCCTGGCGGTCGTACCAATCCTCCTTGTGTCGACTATCTATTTCAGGAAAGAACTCAGAGAGGCCTATCGTAGGACTAGAAAGACGATATCTAGCGTGACTTCGAACTTGGCCGAGAGCATCTCAGGCGCCAAGGTCACGAAGAGCTTTGCGCGTGAACGAAAGAGTGTTGCAGTCTTCACCGAGTTGAATAGAGCGGACTATCAGTCCAATGTTGATGCCGGAAAGGCTATGGCGGCCTTCTTCCCAGTAATCAGATTCATTAGCGGCCTAGGTCTTGTTCTGATACTCCTCTTTGGAGGGTATCGCCTTATCGATGGTACAGTCACATTGGGGACTGTTGTCCTCTTCCTTCAGTTCAGCGATCGCTTCTTCCGACCAATCCTTATCATAGCCAACTTCTATACTTCAGTACAGAGTGCCTTTGCCGGCGGTGAGAGAGTCTTCACTGTATTGGACTCAAGGCCAACAATCATTGACCGTCCGAGTGCTGTCGATATGCCCCCACTCCAAGGACACATTCAGTTCAAGGATGTGACATTTGGATATCTTGAAGACACACCTGTCTTGGAGAAGTTCAATCTGGAGATTCGACCGGGGGAAACCGTTGCTCTCGTGGGAGACACGGGAGCTGGAAAGACAACTGTCGTTAGTATACTGAATAGGTTCTACGAGATATGGGATGGCGCAATCAAGATCGATGGCATCGATATCCGGGATGTAACACAGGAGTCACTTCGTTCAAGGATAGGACTTGTCCTACAGGATCCGTTCCTGTTCATGGGGACAGTAGCTGACAACATAAGGTATGGGCGGCCGGACGCGAAAGATGATGAGATAGTCCAAGCAACAGAAACAATAGGCGCTCGCAGGTTAATCGAGAACCTTGAAGATGGTTTCGAAACGGAGGTGGGAGAGAGAGGCGCGAGGCTATCTGAGGGGGAACGTCAGTTGGTAAGTTTCGCGAGGGCCTTGCTTGCCAATCCAAAGATTCTCGTTCTAGACGAGGCCACTAGCTCCATTGACGTTTATACTGAGCATGCGATTCAGCGCGGAATGAAGAGACTCTTACAGGGTAGGACCTCCATTGTAATCGCTCATAGGCTTTCTACAATAGTGAGTGCGGATAGAATAGTGGTCATAGAGGATGGCAAGATAGTTGAAACAGGCACACACGCAGAACTTATGGCGAAGAAAGGCAAGTACTTCTCACTCTACGAGTTGCAGCTACGCCCAAGAGCAATACAGCCCTCGATAGAGACCTAGATGTGATGCCTGTGGACGAAAAGGTCCTACGTATCAGAATTGAGGAAGAATTGCGCAGTCACGTAAGACAGGACTATGCTGCGTATTTCGAAGACAAGGCAGATGAAGATACAGTCTATCATCACCTTGGTGTGCCCACACCCGCCGTACGCAGGACAGCAGCATCCTTCCTTCGTCAAGTCAAGGCAGAGGGAATCACGGACATAGATCCTGTACTGCAACTCTGTGACCATCTTCTTTCATGCAAGATATCAGAATTGAGAACCATCGCTTTCCAATGGAGCTTCAACTTCAGGAATCACTTTCGGCCCGAGCACTTTGATGTCTTCGAGAGGTGGGTCATGACATATGTCACAGGTTGGGGGAGTTGTGACGACCTCTGTACTCACTCTCTGGGCCATTTCCTCCACGAATACCCAGAGCACATTCCGAAGGTGAAGACTTGGACTTTCTCTCCCAATGCCATGGTTCGTCGTGCATCTGCTGTAGCATTCATCTACTCACTGAGGAGAGAAAAGTATGTGGAGCATATCTTCGAGATCGCTGATGCTCTCCTCACCGACGCTGAGGATCTTGTTCAGAAGGGATATGGGTGGATGTTAAAGGAAGCGACCAAGGCGTACGAGACGGAGGTCTTCGACTATGTGATGGCAAGGAAGGCAATCATGCCGAGGACCGCCCTCCGGTACGCCATTGAAAAGATGCCTAAGGAACTGAGAGCCATGGCAATGGAGAGATGACTAGGTACATTGAGGACCAATCAATCATCGTCCCAGTCGAACTCATCAACGTCATCCCATGCGTATGGGAGACGTCGAACGGCCTTCAGCGACTTCCAGGGTTTGATTGCGGATAGGCCACTCAAGGCGCCACTGACTGCAGCCTCGACAATAGAGCCTACATGTTCGAGGCCCTCTAAACCTTTGATACCATCTTTGGATATCATCAGGGTCTTCCCTTCCCTTTGCCCAATTCTGACTCCAGACTTGTCAACGTGAACAGTTTCTTTTTCACCCACAGAGAAGACATTCTCGTCGTACACAAACACCAAGTCCTTGCCTTTAATAACGAGTACAATCGGCTTGGAATGAATGTCAGTTCCAAGAAACACATTGCCCTCGGACTGCACGAGATGAGTTCTTCCATGACCGTTCACTTTGTCCTCGATCGCTGCATCAACGGCATCCGAGAAACCATCTCTTCCATCAAAGCCGAGAGTTCCTATGTCTGAGTCTTTGGCCTTCCTAGAAGCAGTTTCTATGGTTGTTTCACCCAGGTAGAGCTGGACTCCATCGAGCGTGGTCGTGACAGACTTGCCCAAAGCCCCAACCTCGGTTTCTTCAATGGCATCGACCGCAAAGCGTGACAGCCCCGCAAAAGCGATGCCTACTCTCCTGTTTCCTTCCACTAGGTGAACCCAAGCACAACCAGTTTCCAAGTCAACTATGGCCTTGTCATGTGAAACAAGCTTGTATGGAGTTGTTGTTGTCATTACCGGGCCTTCAGGTCTCATACCCTGCATTACCAATCATCCCCCTCTAGGCTCACGCCGTCCTCAGTGATTTCTGCATCGAATCTATCATCCTCGTCGTCTTCAAACGTTACTTTGACTCCAGATTCGCCATTTCCATTGTTTCCACTTCTGGAGCGTTCTCTCTCCACCTTGCTTGTCAGCCACTGTGCGAGTCGGTATGCGAGTCGACCTTCCACTGTGACATAGTAGGTCCCGCGGACCTCCCCCTTGATCACATAGCCTGCCTCGAGCAAGGGGTTCAGGTGATGCGTAAGGGAGCTTCCAGTCTTCCCAGTGTGGTTCTCGAGCTCGTTGAAACTCTTACCGCCGTCTTTGAGGAAGTCGAGTATCTTCAGACGCTCCTCACTTCCTAGAGGGCTCACTATTCGGGCGACACGTTCTGGAGGAATCGCCTCAATGTCCCTGTCCCTCTTTCGTTTCGTTCTCGAATGGATTCGAAGGGCTGGTCCAGAGAATGCCTCGCCTAAGTCCTCTACGCCTCTCAGAGAGTCACGGATCTG
>JAEORS010000047.1:0-10906 GCA_016840795.1 Candidatus Thorarchaeota archaeon
TCTCAAGGCCAGGGGCCACCCGACTGGCGCTACTGGTGTGGCTCAGATTCGTGATGCAGTTATGCAGATCCGCGAGGAGGCGCCAACAGGTCTCCAGACCGCTTCCCCAGAAGTTGTACTCACCCACAACATCGGCGGTTTCGGCAATAACATGGTCGTTTCCATTCTGGGAAGTGAATAAAGGTAGTGCCAATTCTCAATCCGTGCGCTAATTCAATCGTCTGTCTAAGATTCTCTTATTAATTCCAAGCCGGTCTACGGGTATTATCTCGTCGTTAGACGGAGAGAGTTGTGCATGCCCGAAGGATTAGCCGTACTGAAATGGGACAACGAGCTAGGGCCCGTTGTAACCACAAAGACACCGAAGAAGTTGACGAGGGGCCTTGACCCGACGACTGCTATGCGTGTATACGGCATCGCGACCATGGGAGAAACAGAAGAATCACAGAGACCTGGGTTCACCTCCCTTGTACTAGACGAGTTCAAGCTCGCGGTATACTACGGGGGTCTGAACAACCACCTGAAAGGACACCCTTCTATGGTATTCCTAGTGCTCGGGCAAGAAGAAGACCCTGATGTATACAAGGATGCCCTTCCCGAGATTGCGACTCAAGTCTTCCTTCATGCTGAAGATGAAGAATACATAGGCATGTCGCCGGGACTCTACAAGCAGATAGTGCGATATACACAGATGACTCCTGAACAACGTCAAGTGTCAATCCTGAACGACCCTATTAGAAGAGGTATTCTCAGAATACTGATGAGAAATGGAACTGTTGAATCATCAATTCTTGAGCAGACTATATTCGAAGAAGTAGGAAGGGAGATAGATGCAGATATTGTACTTCGACCGTTGGTAAAGGCCGGAATAATAGCTACGGGTTGGGTTGAGGGGCTGTCCTCGGAGGTCATCTACCTCACGAGAGCCCTCTTCCTTCTCAGAAACGTGTCCATCAACACTGTCCGTGCCGTCAAGTCTGGTGAGATTCCCGGGGAGGTAGCAGGCCCATTCTTGGATGAAACAAAGGACTTCCACAGGAACTATTCGGCAGACCTTAGGGCTGACCTTCACAAGACCATCTGGAGGGAAGCCGAAGAACTCTCCCAGTATCTCTTGGATGTGGACTCATACGAAATACTCCAAATCCTACGTGAGGGCCCACGAGTTACCAGCGAACTACCAAGCATGTTGGACTTGCCTGAAGCAAAAGTCAAGAAGAAGATAAAAGAGCTTGAGAAGGCAGATATTACCGTTAGGCTGAAGGATGACACTGGCAATGAGCATGTTCTGCTGAAGAGCAACCCCAAGGTCGCGACAGTCTATCCTGAATGGCTGATTCAGAGTACTGTAGAATCGTACACTGAGGAAGATATTCCCAGTCGTCAAGCAATACATTACCTTGAGGTGCTGAAGCACTCTCATCCCAGCATGGCCTCCACTTTGGACGTAGGGGAGTCGGATTAGTAATGATCCGTGAGATTCACGTGTTCAAAGACAATCAGATACTGTTCAAAGACGTCGTTGTCCCCAACAACGAGCTTGATTCAGATGGAGTCATGACCCTTGTATCCACTTCTGCAAAGAAACTTCAGGAGTGGACAATAGATAGTATGGAAATCGAGCGGTTTCGTTATGTCTACATGAATAGTAACGACACACAGTTCATCCTGACCATGGATCGACAGTCCTCCTTACAGAAGGTCGAAGAAGCTCTGATGAGGACGGTTTCGAAATTCATGACAGCATTCGAGAGAGACATCCTATCTGATAAGTGGATGTCTACAGACTTCTCACCTTATGGCGTCGCGTTCAGAGACATTGTCACTAGAATCCCTGTGAAGGTATGTCTTGCCGGGCACGGTGGTACTGGAAAGACGACCTTGCTTGAACTTGCAACCATGCCTGACCAAGCTCCTCCCTCTGAGTACGTTCCAACCTTCTTCGCAGACAAGGCCTTCTTGGAAGGCGACTTTGCCCCGTACGTCTGCAGCATCTTCGATCTTGGTGGCCAGGACAGGTTTGTGCAAGAGTGGAACAAGATTATTCGCGCGGGGAGTGTGGTGGTCATTCTATCTGATTCTACAGAAGAGAATATAGAATGGACGAAGAGAGTTGCTTTTCCAGCTCTCAAGTCCGATCTTCCGTATGCTCGAGCAATCGCCATCGCAAACAAACAGGATCTCCCAGATGCCCTTACACCAGAGGAAGTGGGTATGATGTTGGATGTTCCAGCATATGGCATGCAGGCCAACAATCCTGACTTCAGAGATCGATGGTTGGAGATACTAAAGGACCTAGTCTTTGAGACCATTGAGTTCAGGATTGTGGGTGAGATTGCAGGTGTGCAGGACTATGACAGGTTGTGGTGAGATATTGGACTCCAAAGAGGTGAACTGAATTGGGTCTCTTTGATAGATGGAGAAGGAAAAAGCCACCTGAAATGAAAAGCACAGTGAAGGCACGGGAAATAATGACGTCGCAGGGGCCAATGCCGCGAGCCACACCAAGACCGTCTTTGGTGAAGCCCGGTACGGAGGCGGCATCAGAAGTCGAAGCGCTGCTGGCCGAACATCATCGTCTTCTCCAAAGAAGAGAGGACCTCCAGAAAGAGAGAACTGAGCTGACAATGAGGCTTGACAGCGGAGAACTGGGAGCTACCGAGTTTCGCAGACTGCTCATGACCATGATTCAGGAAGCCTCTCAAATCTCTGAGAGCCTCAGAGACAATGCATCCAAGCTCACTTCATTAGGTCACCCGGTAGGGGGTATCTAGAGAAGACAGTGCTGACTGAAATTGGGGGTACAGAGTCATTGGCTCGAACGCTTGATGAAGCAATGAAGTTCTTGCAGAACCATGCAGTGACATGGCATCATTGGCTGCTAATTCTCTCATTGCTTGACAGGGGGGGTACAAGCACAAAGGCCGAAATTCTGTCTGTCTACAAGAAAGAGGGCTTTTCACCCTACGTGATTGAGCAACTTCTGAAGACCGACCTAAAAGATCTAGGTGATGCATTGCGAATTGAAGGTGACCTCGATAACCTCACGGATGAAACAGTCATTCGTCTGGCCAGAGATCCCACTTTCATGAGATTCATCAAGAAGCAGAGGAAGTCTGCGCTTCGAAACTTGAAGGTCAGCGACTAGATGACTGGTTCCGCAAGACTCTTCTCAGGCATCGTTTTCTATACTCGGGCGGCTGGGCAATATGAGAATCAAGGCGTCGAAGTGTCACCTTTGTGGGAAGGTGATTGTCCCTCTGAGGAGAACATGCCCTTATTGTGGCGACAAGACCAACGAGATGGTTCCAGTAAATCTCGATTCTCACGGGACCGTCCTCAGCTACACAATCTTGGAGATGCCTCCAGATGATTTTGACCCCCCACTTGTTCTAGCCCTTGTTGAGCTGGAACAGGACGCCGTTGTACTCTGCCTTGGCGAAGAGAGCGACATCAAGAGTATTGTAATCGGTTCTCCTGTTGAAGTGAAACATACGAAAGATGGAAGACTCTCTTTCGCACTCTTAGACTGAGGAAAAACGCCTAGCCATGTGTTCACTTCATTCCCGTTTTCATGCACATCTACCTAGTGATTTAAGAGAGCGCCCGCCCTACCACAGACAGGTGTCAACCATGACTGACTATCTGAGCAGCGCGTTATGGACCGAAGATGAAATCAAGTTCCGAAGAGAAGTCCGGGATTTCTGTCTGAAAGAGATAGACCCAATTGCTGACGAGATTGACAAGGGCCCATATCCACGTGAGCTTATTCGTAGGATTGGTCAAGCAGGGTATATGGGTGTTCACCACGAGAAATCCGTTGGAGGTTCTCAACGGGGTCTTTCCTATGAGATAATCGTGGCCGAAGAGATTTCAGCTGTCAATGCCGGGCTAGACATGGCGCGAATGTCCTCGGCAACTCTGTATGGTATGCCCATAAGCAAGTTTGGAACGGCAGAGCAGAAGAAGAAGTACCTAACCCCCATCATCAAGGGCGAGAAGATAGGCTGCATAGGAATCACAGAACCAGATGTGGGCTCGGATACAGCGGGCATGAAGACGCGTGCCGAGAAGGATGGGGACGATTGGGTGCTCAACGGAGAGAAGAGGTTCATTACAAATGGCAGCGTCTCAGACTATATCTGTGCGTTCGCGATTACAGACCCGAACGTCAAGTCCAAGGAAGGGATGAGTGCCTTCATAGTAGACACAAAGAGTGATGGTTTTTCGGTCGTTCAAGATCACGATTTACTCGGAATGAAGTCTGCACGTGTTTCGTGGTTGAAACTTGAGGATGTTAGAGTCCCACCCGGAATGGTTCTGGGACAACCTGGTCAGGGATTCCACATCCTCATGGATGAACTTGACAGTGAGAGGACCGCAATTGCAGGTGAGGCCATCGGTTTTGGTCGAACACCTTACGAGATTGCCGTGAAGTACGCCAACGAGAGGCATCAGTTTGGAAGACCTATCAGAGCCTTTGAAGGTGTTAGTTTCAAGATAGCAGACATGGCAATGAAGCTTGAAGCGGGCCGGGCACTAACACTCACTGCAGCGCGTATGTATGATAGAGGCGAGAACATCACAAAAGAGGCCTCAATAGCTAAACTGTACACTACCGAAGCGGCCATACAAATCTCCAACGATGCCCTTCAGATACTCGGTGGAACGGGTTACACGACTGACTACCCCATTGAGAGATTCTTTCGAGATGCTCGTCTTATGACAATTGGCGGAGGCACGGCGGAAATCCTGAGGTTCATTATTCAGAGAGAAGTGTACAAGGAGTTCAAGGAGCTAAATAGAATCTAGTTCGCAAAGTATTTCTGAAGACGCGGGTAGCAATGAAATCTAGAATCTGGGGCAGGAGTGGCTCTACATGAGTGTACTCGAGTATCTACTGATATACACTCAATCGGGACTTCCCATATACAGCAAATGCTATGGCACCTTCTGCAAGACTGCCTTCAAGAACCCTGAGCTTCTAGCTGGGTTTCTGTCGGCAGTTGAAACTATCCCGTTGACAATATCAAGCGACTTCTCTTTACAGTCAGTGAAGATGGGAACGAGCGAGATGCGCTTCGCCAAGACAACACCTGGTGGTCACTCAGTTGTGATTGGTCTCTCACAGGACGCGCCAGACGTTGCAGACGAGGTCTTCTCTGCAGTTTCAGACACACTTGCCTCAGATCGTTTCGTGAACCAAGACTGGAGCATCATTTCCTCAGAACTGATGAACTCATTCGAGGAGGAGCTTCTCAGCTCTTCTCTCCCAAAGGCATTGCACGACTACGGGGGCTTTCAGGATAAATGCACCTTGGGCAAGCAATGTCCAATACACACGACGGCGTACCAGTCGCGGGCCCAGAAAATCTGGGGTGCAATCAAAGGCAAGTATGCAGCGTTAAGGGAGAAGATGAGCGGCGGCAAGTAGAAGCCGCCAGTCATATGATTCTTACAACTTCACTATGGCAATTATGCGGTACTGGCCCTCAATCTCCTGCAAAGAGGCAAGAAAACCATCAGTGGGGTTGAGGTTAAGTAGAGTGTACCAGTCTGTCAAGTTCATCCAGGCTCTTGCACCTTCAATGTATGGATAGGTGGAGTTGTCCGTTCCCAACACGATGTGCGTATCGCCGTCTTCTACGTATGGGGTCACATTCACGACGGTTGCGTTGAGATCGATGGCATCCCCCGGCCCTGGTCCAATCGAACCTCCGAAGAGTGCAACATACCCCGCTCTCGTAGTCTGCACCAATGTAGCCCCTGACAAAGCACCACCAAGTTCTTGGATGTAGAACTTGTCTATGTTCGATGCATCTACAAGCGCCAACGCATGCAGCCGCATGTCTGACAGAAGGAACTCGTCAGCATCGTCGTCATAGTATCCTTGGGCCCAGTATATTGGTGTATACCACGTCCATTTGATCTCAGTTGGGTTTATCTCAACAGGATATAGTAGTGGCATCGCACCGTAGTAGAACCCGGTCGCTGGTGGTGGGAGCTGCCCTACTACGTTTGCGGCAGCCGCATCTCCGCTGACGTATCCAAATGCACTCAGATCGTGGTAGAAGACAGTATCCTGCGTTGCCCTAAACACCCCTGCTAGAGCCTCTGGGTTGCCTACTGGATGTACCGCAATGAAGGCCTCCACCATGCCCGAGTCCGGGTTAGCGATGTAGCGAGTGTCCTCTGTCATTTCGAGTCGATCGTTGGAGGGTGGAATGAACCAAAGGAGCCCGCCTGCAAACAGGTCGAAAGTCGTTCCTCTTCGATAGCCTCCCCACCTAGAGACTTCTCTCTCGAGCCACTCCTCGGCATATGCCTGAGTAATCCAATCAGGCGTTTCCTCTATGCTGCCGTATGAAACAACTGTTCCGTTCTCAAAGTAGACAGTGGGACCAATAGCTCGTTCGACAAAATCGAACCGTAGCGGCGTTCTTGTCTGAACATAGGCAAGCTCACCTAGTGGGTCCCAGGTTGGATATGCATACTGATACGCTGCCGACATATCGTTCAAGTAGTTGCTGAACCGAATGTCCCTGTCCCACCAAAGGCCCTCTCCTACGGGAATGGTTGTGCTAGTTATGACCTCGGGCTCGTACGCCTGCGGGTCATTGGCGTCTACAACGATGAAACCCTTCACGAAGTTCTCAGCGAGGACATTCGTTGATACTATCGTACATACCCAGACAAGCCTGCCCGCCCGCGTTGTTATGTGCGCGGCAGAAACCTGTACATTTGAACCGAAGGGTGAGATGTGTTGGTTGGCAACATATGCTGCGTACTCTTCCGTGACCAATCTGACCATCTCATCGGGAATGGTTGAATTGAAGAGAGGTTCATCGCTCTCGGCAATCATGGTGTCGAAGTATTGGGCGTTAGATACGTCTGACGTCCATCCTATTAGCCCTGTGAACATAGGCATCAGCATAACAACGAGCAGACCGAAGCAAGTCAAGGGTGCTCTGAGCCCCCTCACCATTTCCTCTAATTCACCTGGACGAAAACCACTAGATATTATCAATAGCAGACCTAGGCTCATTATCAGACCAAGTATAGCCCATGGCAGAGTCATCATCATGAAAAGAACAATGATTCCCCATGCTACTGTTCCCCAGACAAGCCGAAGCGGCAACCACTTGATCAACCTGCTGGGCTGCAACATGTCAGATGAGAAAGGAATTGGTATTGAATGTACAATCAATGAAACAAGAAGGAATAGCATAACGTTCATGAACAGTCCTCTTAGCGTATCTCCATTGATTGTGACCAGATTAACGAGGCTTTTAGCCCTTTCTTCCTAGTCAATTCAGGACGAGGAATCTGGCGTACTTGGGAAGGCTGCGAACATCATTTTCTCTTGAGGTACATCTGGACTGCTCCGCCTGCTTCAAGCATCTCTTGCATTAGTGCGGGAAGCGGCTCACCAGACAGAACTCTAGAGTGGTCTATCGTGAGTGTGCCCTCAGTGAAGTCTATTGTGACTAACTGACCATCCTCGATATCGGATGATATGTCAGGTACTACCATTAGCGGCAGGCCAATGTTGAAGCCGTTCCGATAGAAGATTCGTGCAAATGACTCGGCGACGACGCAACCAATACCGAGGGTCTTTAGCACTGCTGGTGCTTCTTCCCTGGAAGAGCCTCCACCGAAGTTCCTTCCAGCGATAACGATGTCGTCCGGCTTGACCTCTTTCGCGAATTCCGGTCTAAGTATCTCAAATGTGTGCTTCGCCATCTCGGAGTAGTCAAGCATTGTCAGGTGTCTTCCCTGAATAATCAGGTCAGTGTTGATGTCGTCGTCAAACACCCACGCTCTACCAGAGATACTCTTCAGCCCTCACACACTCCTCGGATCTGATATGGTCGCAGTCAACACGCTTGCTGCGACTGTGGCTGGTGACGCAAGATAGACCAATGAATCAGGATGCCCCATACGTCCTCTGAAATTACGGTTAGTGCTGGAAACACAGACCTCATTCGGACCTAAGACACCTAGGCCTCCGCCGATACAGGCTCCACACGTTGAGTTCGTCACCACCGCTCCTGCCTTGATCAGGGTTTCTACCACTCCGGTCTTCACGGCCTCCATGTAGACCTCCGTGCTCGCTGGAGTGATGATAAACCTAGTGTCCCGATTAACCTTCTTCCCGTCGACGATTTTGGCCGCGATGGCCAAATCCTCCAATCTTCCGTTTGTGCAAGATCCAATGAATGCTTGGTCTATTGGAGTGCCCTCGACTTCAGAAATCGGTCTACCATTATTAGGGCTGTGAGGAGTCGCTACCATGGGCTCCAAGGGGTCTTTCTTCAAGTCAAGGGTAATCTGGTCTACGTACTCAGCGTCTTGATCTGGTTCAACGGGGGCCCATCTGACGTCAGATGCGCGAGTCTTCATCCAATTTCTTACCGTTTCGTTGACTGTCATTAGGGTGCATTTGGCCCCTGCTTCCACACCCATGTTGCACATTGTCATTCTAGAACCCACTGACATAGCATCAATCACAGGACCATGAATCTCAATGGACTGGTAGTTTGCACCGTCTGAGCCCAGGTTTTCTATGATTCTCAGAATGAGGTCTTTACTCATAACCATGTCCGGAATCTGCCCCTGAACATCAATCCGTATCGATTGGGGTACCCGAAACCAGTTCTCTCCGGTAGCAGCGATGAGTGCGCTGTCAGTAGATGCGAAACCAGTAGAGAACGCGTTGAAAGCTCCATAGGTAGTTGTGTGCGAATCGGAGCCCACTATCAGGTCACCCGGCTTAACAAGACCCATCTCAGGAAGCACTTGGTGTGCGATTCCGCAGTTGACATCGCAAAAGTGAGTTATACCATGGTCCTTCACAAAGCGTCTGCTCTTGATGTGCATCTCAGCACTTCTGGTGTCAGCCGCTGGTGCCCAATGATCATTCACGACGAGAATTCGTTCAGGGTCCCATACCTTCTCAACGCCCATGTCCTCCAAAATAGGGATGATTCTGGTCAGGGCCTCATTTACCATCAGGAAGTCAACCTTCGCGACAACTATGTCACCTGCCGCGACGTCTTTTTGCTCGGTGTGGCTTCCCAAGATCTTCTCTGCGAGAGTCTTGCCCAACATAGTCACCTCTCACCGCCGATTTTCTCTAGAGATTTGAGTACTGCATCGGTTACGGTGCCAGTTGATGACGGCGTGACATCTTTCCATTGTCTTCGACATATGTCAGGAGTCCGTGTCTTTCCCTCTCTGAGAACTGACGCGACCGCCTCTTTGACCAAATCCGCTGCTGCAAGGCTGTGCCTATCCTTGTTCTTTGTTCCTAGCCAGTCATACATCATGGCAACCGAGAGAATGGATGCAATCGGATTTGCCTTGTTCTGTCCCTCTATGTCAGGCGCAGATCCGTGAACTGGTTCAAACATTGCGTGCTTGTCCCCTATATTTCCAGAGGGAGCCATTCCCAGACCGCCTTGAATTCCACCTCCCAGGTCGGTGATTATGTCGCCAAACATGTTGGGGGCCACTACGACGTCATAGAACTCGGGCCTCATCAGCGACCACAGAGCCCAAGCGTCGACGTATGCATAGTCTGGCTCAATCTTGGGATATCTCGCAGCTGTTTCACGAAAGACCTTCCTAAAAAGCTGGCACCCGGCGAGTAGATTGCTCTTGTCCACACATGTGACTCGCTTCTTCCCGTCAGATGGCGCTCCTTTTCGAGTTTCTGCCAGTCGAAAGGAGTAGTCAATGACTCTCGCCGCTCCCTTTCTAGATATGAGTCGCAGATCGACGGCCATTTCACCCTCACTTCCCTCCGCCAGAATCCCCCTAGCAGGTACATAGAGACCTTCAGTGTTTTCCCGCACTATCACCATGTCGATGTCTTCATGGGTCTTCTCTCCGAGTGGCGTCGGCACGCCCTCGTAGAGTTTGACAGGTCTTGTGTTTGCATACAGCTCTAGGGTGAGTCTCAGGCCAATGACAATATTGTATCCTGCATGTTTGCCATCAGGCAGTTTCACAGGTTCTCCAGCTGAGTCGAGGGCGCCCACTGCGCCGAAGAGAATTGCGTCGGCTTCACCCTTGGTGAATCTCTCTCCTTCTTCTGACCACTCCCGACCTTCTCTTTCGTAGTACTCTCCACCACAATCGAATGTGATGTCCTCGATGTCAATGCCTCCCGCAGCATCTTTGGCCGCATGCATCACACGTACAGCTTCTGGAATGACCTCCTTGCCAATACCGTCGCCTGGTAGTACCGAAATCTTGTACTTCTTCGGCATCTCTACCACCTAGAAGGAACCAAGCCATCCCAAGTCGTTTCCCCTGTCATCCAAGAGGCTCACCATCGTGTCTATTCGCTCTCCATCAACATACCGTATCTTTGCTCGAATAGTGAAAGGTCTCTTGCACTTATCACATTCTACTAGCCAGTCTTCAGTCACGGGCTCGAGCCCTCTGCCTGCAATCTCCTCCGGTTCTCTCTTCATCTCAATCAATGTAAGCTCCTTGCCGTCACAAGCATAGGTGCATTCTTTCAGTGGAATGCCTTCCATTCCTCTTCTACCAAGTGCTACGAATACTTCATCTGGTAAATCGTCTAAAGATGGAGCCTCGGGCAATCTTCTTCACTCCGTGAGTGAGGACTTCATCCGTTCGGATAAATGAAATGGTTTGGCAATCATCAAGCCTTTCACCGCTAAACATTAATGCTCTGGACTTGAGGCTGGGCCTATGCGTCTTGTTTCGTATTCCAAGGGCGAAAAGGAGTCGATTGGGGTCGAACTAACAGAAGGGGTTCTGGATCTCCCATCAGCTGCTGCCCACTTCGGCATCGAGCACAGAGTACATGGATACAGCTTCCCTATTGCAATGATAGACCTCCTGAGATGGCCTGACGGGATTGCTACTGTTA